>NZ_QUHY01000079.1:0-2148 GCF_003479865.1 Blautia sp. AM47-4 | reverse complement strand
TCAAGCATACCGAGCTGGGACCGGAGGGCGTTTACCGCTATTATTCCACCCAGCGGCCCGTGGACATAGGAACTTACCCGAAGCCGCCGGATAACCAGCCTCTTTCCATCGTCAACTACGATGACGACAGGCGGCGTCCTGTGGCAGACGGCAGGCTGATGGCATGGGGCGAACTGACCTACGCAAAGCCGCTGACCGAAAAGCAGATGGAGGATTATGAACTGAAACCAGCACCGGGCAATCCTGACCGGGTGCGCCCATCCATTACCGCCCGGCTCAAAGAAGGAACCAGAGGGCAGGAACCCCCGAAGGAGCCCGGCCAGAAGCGGAGCCATAAAAACCATGAGGAACGATAAAGGAGGATCGCCATGCACGAAAAAGACAACTATCTGAAAACCGCCGAGCTCTCCACGGAGCAGAACTGCAACATGATCGACGGCGTACCCAACAACACGCCTATCCCACCCACGCCCCCGGAGTTGGACGCAAAACCGCTTGATAAGGTAAAGGAGCCCAAAGAGCGCCGGAAAGGCCGGGAGTTGGAACGCTGATGGAGAACCGCAAGCGGAATGTCCATCTGCACGTTATGGTAACGCCGGACGAGCTGGCAGCCATCCATGAACGGATGGCTGAGGCGGGCATTTCCAACGCCGGGGCTTATGTACGGAAAATGGCTCTGAACGGGTATATCCTGCACATCGATCTTACGCCCGTAAAAGAGCTGATCTCTCTGCAACGGCGCTGTTCCAACAATCTCAATCAGGTCGCCGTACACGCACACACCTATGGCGTGTACCCGGAGGAAATCGACGGATTGAAGCGGGACTATGAAAAGCTGTGGGGCGAGGTGTCAAAGGTGCTGCGGGAGCTTTCCGAGCTGGTGGCAAAGTAAGACGAGGGCGGCAGGTTCCGATGTTGGGACCTGCCGCCTTGTTCTTTTTACCATCTATATCTATGTTTCCGAAAATGTAATTCCCGAAGTCCAGCCTCTTTACAAATAGACGATAGAATTTTTAGTATTTCTTCTCGTGTAGAATTAAGCCATTCAGCAAGCTCACGATCATAGAAACAATAAGCGACATCTTCGCCTGTGCCATATGTCGAATAGGCTTTTTCCTTTTTGGCTATTTTCAATCGTCTGCGAATTGCTGTTAGCATATCAGTGATAGTATAGAGTTTTTCTCTCCATAAAGAGTTTTGGATAGAAGATTTTCCATCAGCCTGTTTTAATATGGAGCCATCACGAGTTCTTAGTACCCCTGTATTCAAGGCAATTAGCGTATCTTCAATCGCTTTATCAAAATCCTCCATTCGACCTTCTTGATAAATGTCATCTTGAAAGGCTGGACGATCAAAGCACTCCAAATAAAATTGGACAAGCTCTTTATCTTTTTCAAAGGCAGGTGTGGAAGAAGTAGTTTCGACTTCCAAAATTGCTGTCTGTTCTGCAAGCTGCTTCCAACTTTGTAGCAGTTCTTTAGGATAACGAGTAATATCCGTATCAATCAATTTAGAACAAGACTGGCATAACCAAATTCCATTTTCAAACGACTTTCTTTCCTCGGGTGTCATAGAAGCGTCATAGCGTGGACCGCCTTGAGCCGCTGCACAGATATGAGCTGCTACCCCTATATTTGTAATTTTTTCAGGATTGGTATTTGCCCCACAAGTCAACTTTCGGCAAGCAGGATTACTACATCTTCTACCAACCCGATTTGCCAGTAATTCCTTTGTTGCTGAAGTAAAGTCGTCTCTGCTGTTCCCCATGTTCATCACCTCGTCTAACCAAAATATTGATTTCATTATATCATAACTTTTTAGATAAAACCATCAAGCTTCGGGCCAGCATGACCCGAAGTTTTAGGACAGGATTTACTAATCTTTCGCAACATTTATGTCCCCGGGCAGGCATGATAAAATAGAGGTAGAAAGGATAGATAAAGGAGGTTTTGAAAATGAAGATACTGCTGAAAATATTGGTTGCTCCCTTTGCTTTGGCGCTGTCCCTTCTGGCGGCTCTGCTGGTGTTTCTGTTTGAGATTTGTGCCGTCCTGCTGACGATTGCCTCTGTGATCCTGGCGGTGCTGGGTGTCGCTCTCTTTTTCACGCCGACGCCCATAGGCGGGATTGTATTTCTGTTTCTTGCCT
>NZ_QUHY01000078.1:0-2154 GCF_003479865.1 Blautia sp. AM47-4 | reverse complement strand
TGAGCTTTGTCCCGAAGTCTGTGCCGGGGGCGATCCGGTAGGCCGTCCCGATTTTGGAGAAGAACCAGAACACAAAGAGGTACGGCAGGTTTGGGAGCACATATTTTCTGATTTTGTCACTCAACGTCCGTCCTTCACCGCCTCTCTGGTCCGCTGCTTTTCCTTTGCCTGCGTCCTGATTTGCTCCGTGAAATTCCGAAGCTGACCGAGGATGGAAGCCTTGTCCTGCTCTTTGTTCAGCACCTTTGCGCTGTACTTCTGGAAGGCCGCCGTGATAGCGTCCGCCTGATTGGCTTTGAAAAACAGCAGGTAATGACCGGGGCTCACTTTATGGAAAGCGTAGTCCACATGGAACTCCTTCGCGATCCGGTCAAAATCCTTTGGAGCTCCCACATAGGGCATGGCACTTTTGCCGCCATAGTGGTTCATCAGCTTTTTCACGCTCTGGCGTCCCTGCGGGGTCAGCGCCTTCTGGTGGTGCTTTTGCAGCGCCCGAACCACCTTGCCAAGAGCGGCAGCCAGCACTTTTCCTGTGAGCTTCGTTGTCCTGATCGAAAGGGCAACCGTTTTTTGGTTTACTTCTTCTTGCATAAAACCTCCTTTCCGTCGGGGTTCCCGCTATCCGGGAGGTCCCCGTACAATCTCGGGGAACAGAAAACCTCGGGCCAATGTGGCCCGAGGCTTACCGCTCGGCATCTCTGCCGGACGGAGCTTTCTTTTCCGGCTCCGTCTGGACTTTTTCGTCCTGTTCCCGCATGGTCTGCAAGATAGAGGGCTTCTTTTGAAGTTGGGAGGCTTTTCGCCGGACAGCGGCTTGATACATTCCAGACGGTCAGCCGCCCGGATGGCGTTGTCCGTGAGCTGCCTCTGCCATGCGCCCACGCTGGGAGCCCAACGAAAGCCGCTGCTTTTCAGCTCGGCCCGGGTGTCCGCGTCAGGCTTTCCGTCAAAGAACACCTGCAAGCGGTTGTCCTCCCGGTTCATTTCCACACGACCCCCATCGAACTCCCAGCCGGAAAATTCCTGCTGTGCCTGTTTGGAAAGATGTTCGATACGGGCCTTTACCCGGCGGATCTCCGCATTGTTGTTGGTTAGCTGGTAACTTTCAAAGGGCCTCGGGTCGCTTCGCCAACTTGACGCCATGCTTGCTTTCAGCTTTTCGATCTGGTCCGGCGACAGCAGCGCACAGCCGTCCAGCTTGCCATGCTTGCGGTAATAGGCGTTGACCTCCTTCATAATGAGCTGGGAGCGTTCCAGCCCGTCCAGCTTCTTCTGGAGCTTTTCAATCGCTGCCGGGTCATCGGCGCTGATCCCGCCCATGCCGGTGCTGCGTATCTTATCCAGCAGCCCTTGAATATACCGCCATTCCTCCATGTTGCTGTCCCGGGCCCGGTTCTGTTTTTCCTTCTTTCCCACCGGGAAATTGGAAGGCCCGGCGATCAGCACAGAGGGAACCCTTGCGTCAATGGCAAAGCCTTGGTTCATGTTTTCGGCCAGCTTGCGGGCGTAGGTGTCTAACAGATGGTCGATCTTCTCATGGTACATGGGGTCCACCCGGGATTTCTGCTTTTCCGCTACGGCGGCGGCCTTGTCCACCATTGCCCGGTATTCCGCCGTTGCGCTCCCTTCCTTGTAGTCGGAAAAGCTGTTCATTTCTTTTGCCCGGCGGGCGGCTCCTTCATTGATAGGGTAATAGTTGATGGTATGCACCTCCTTTATGCTTCGGGCCATGCTGGCCCGAAGTCTTACCGTTCTTCATGGGAAGGCCCCGCCTTGTCCTTTTTCGGAGCGGGTGGGGCTTCTTGAAACCGTTTGAGTGTAGCGAGAATGGAGTGGACAGGCTCGGCCTTTTCAGGATAGGCAAATATCCGGTGTTCCGGCGGAATGTCCTGCGGCCCGTGGTAATACTCCTTGAAGCCCTCCGGGACTGCCGACACATACCCACCGGGAGCGAATACGCCGCCCTCGTTGATACGCACATCCCGCCCGTATGCCTCATAATCGAAGTAGTTCTGAATGTGCTCCGGTATGTCGATAGTCCCAAGCTCGTCGGCGTAAAGACGGCCCAGCCCTTCATCATCGGAAATATCCGGGTAAAAGCGGTAAAGGTCAAGGTTCTGCGTCAGGTTTATCAAATCCTTCACGCTCCTTGTG
>NZ_QUHY01000077.1:0-2154 GCF_003479865.1 Blautia sp. AM47-4 | reverse complement strand
TGAGCTTTGTCCCGAAGTCTGTGCCGGGGGCGATCCGGTAGGCCGTCCCGATTTTGGAGAAGAACCAGAACACAAAGAGGTACGGCAGGTTTGGGAGCACATATTTTCTAATCTTGTCACTCAACGTCCGTCCTTCACCGCCTCTCTGGTCCGCTGCTTTTCCTTTGCCTGCGTCCTGATCTGCTCCGTGAATTTCCGAAGCTGGCCGAGGATGGAAGCCTTGTCCTGCTCTTTGTTCAGCACCTTTGCGCTGTACTTCTGGAAGGCCGCCGTGATAGCGTCCGCCTGATTGGCTTTGAAAAACAGTAGGTAATGACCGGGGCTCACTTTATGGAAAGCGTAGTCCACATGGAACTCCTTTGCGATCCGGTCAAAATCCTTTGGGGCTCCCACATAGGGCATGGCGCTTTTGCCGCCATAGTGGTTCATCAGCTTTTTTACACTCTGGCGTCCCTGCGGGGTCAGCGCCTTCCGGTGGTGCTTTTGCACCGCCCGCGCCACCTTTCCAAGTGCGGCAGCCAGCACCTTTCCCGTGAGCTTTGTTGTCCTGATCGAAAGGGCAACCGTTTTTTGATTTACTTCTTCCTGCATAAAACCTCCTTTCCGTCGGGGTCCCCGTTATCCGGGAGGCCCCCGTACAGTTTCGGGGAACAGAAAACCTCGGGCCAATGTGGCCCGAGGCTTACCGCTCGGCATCCCTGCCGGACGGAGCTTTCTTTTCCGGCTCCGTCTGGACTTTTTCGCCCTGTTCCCGCATGGTCTGCAAGATAGAGGGCTTCTTTTGAAGCTGGGAGGCTTTTCGCCGGACAGCGGCTTGATACATTCCAAACGGTCAGCCGCCCGGATGGCGTTGTCCGTGAGCTGCCTCTGCCATGCACCTACGCTGGGAGCCCAGCGAAAGCCGCTGCTTTTCAGCTCGGCCCGGGTGTCCGCGTCAGGCTTTCCGTCAAAGAACACCTGCAAGCGGTTGTCCTCCCGGTTCATTTCCACACGGCCCCCATCGAACTCCCAGCCGGAAAATTCCTGCTGTGCCTGTTTGGAAAGCTGTTCGATACGGGCCTTTACCCGGCGGATCTCCGCATTGTTGTTGGTAAGCTGGTAGCTTTCAAAGGGCCTCGGGTCGCTCCGCCAGCTTGACGCCATGCTTGCTTTCAGCTTTTCGATCTGGTCCGGCGACAGCAGCGCACAGCCGTCCAGTTTGCCATGCTTGCGGTAATAGGCGTTGACCTCCTTCATAATGAGCTGGGAGCGTTCCAGCCCGTCCAGCTTCTTCTGGAGCTTTTCAATCGCTGCCGGGTCATCGGCACTGATCCCGCCCATGCCGGTGCTGCGTATCTTATCCAGCAGCCCTTGAATATACCGCCATTCCTCCATGTTGCTGTCTCGGGCCCGGTTCTGTTTTTCCTTTTTTCCTACCGGGAAGTTGGCAGGTCCGGCGATCATCACAGAGGGAACCCTCGCGTCAATGGCAAAGCCCTGGTTCATGTTTTCGGCCAGCTTGCGGGCGTAGGTGTCCAGCAGATGGTCGATCTTCTCATGGTACATGGGGTCCACCCTGGATTTTTGCTGTTCGGCTATGGCGGCGGCCTTATCCACCATTGCCCGGTATTCCGCCGTTGCGCTCCCTTCCTTGTAGTCGGAAAAGCTGTTCATTTCCTTTGCCCGGCGGGCGGCTCCTTCATTGATAGAGTAATAGTTGATGGTATGCACCTCCTTCATGCTTCGGGCCATGCTGGCCCGAAGTCTTACCGTTCTTCATGGGAAGGTCCCGCCTTGTCCTTTTTCGGAGCGGGCGGGGTCTCTTGAAACCGTTTGAGTGCGGCGAGAATGGAGTGGACAGGCTCGGCCTTTTCGGGATAGGCAAATATCCGGTGTTCCGGCGGGATGTCCTGCGGCCCGTGATAATACTCCTTGAAGCCCTCCGGGACTGCCGACACATACCCACCGGGAGCGAATACGCCGCCCTCGTTGATACGCACATCCCGCCCGTATGCTTCATAATCGAAGTAGTTCTGAATGTGCTCCGGTATGTCGATGGTCCCAAACTCGTCGGCGTAAAGACGGCCCAGCCCTTCATCATCGGAAATATCCGGGTAAAAGCGGTAAAGGTCAAGGTTCTGCGTCAGGTTTATCAAATCCTTCACGCTCCTTGTG
>NZ_QUHY01000076.1:0-2204 GCF_003479865.1 Blautia sp. AM47-4 | reverse complement strand
CGTACATTTCAAACATCAGCCGAACATGGTCGGCGGCTACGGGGTCGGCAACCATTTTCTTTGTGCGGATACCCTCTACCACAGTAGGCTCTAACTGATAACCGTATGGCGCCTGCCCGCTCATGTGGAAGCCTTTCAGACACCGGGAATAGTAGGCGTCTGTGACACGCTTCTGAATTGTCTCACGTTCAAGCTGGGCGAATACAATGCAGATATTCAGCATGGCCCGTCCCATCGGGGTCGAAGTATCAAACTTTTCTGTGGATGATACAAACTCCACATCATACTCTTGAAACAGCTCCATCATCGTTGCAAAGTCCAGAATAGAGCGGCTTATACGGTCAAGTTTATACACGATGACCCGCCGGACCTTTCCCTTGCGGATCTCGCCCAGCAGCTTTTGAAACTCCGGCCTGTCCGTATTCTTACCGGAATAGCCTTTGTCCTTGAATACCCGGCAGCTCCCACCTTTCAATTCATACTTGCAAAAGTCGATCTGACTTTCAATGCTGATACTGTCCTTGCGGTCTACTGACTGTCTTGCGTAAATACAATCTTCTCTGATAAATTCCATATTGGGCTCCTTTCCTTGTTGGAATGGAGCTACCAACCTTACAACTATATTATACCATCAGCAGCCCCGGACAACAATGTTGCGAATGATTAGGGAAATCTGTCCCCATATTTGCTGAACACCTCATAAAGACAACGCTCAATTTCTTTTTTGCGCTGTGCTTTCTCCTTCGGGGGAAGTACCGGCGTGAGGCTTTCCAGCACAATGATCTTCCCTTGAAATGCGACAGACTTTGTTTCTCGTTCATAAGTGACAGCTTGCGTCATTGAAAACCTCCTTTGCGAAAGTGCGTGTATATGCCAGCCTTTCCCACTTGTCCCGTGGGGAAATGTCAAAAGACGGCACCCAGCAGGTGCCGCCCTTTGAGCTTTCTCCACTTCGGGTCAATGTGGCCCGAGGTCAGTAAGGACTGGAAAGGTACTTTTCTTTGGCGTCCTCCACGCTGTTGAGGTCGAATACTTCATAAAGCTGCCCCACAACACGCCGTATATCCTTCTTTGAAAATCCGCAGTCCTCCATTGCCATAATGACATAACCACGGCAGGCGTCATTGCTCCATTCGTCCGGTTCCAAGCCGGGGATCATTCCAAACGCATTTCCCATAAAGTGCTCCTTTGTTGAAAAGATGGGGAGCCGCGCCGGATCGGTTGGCCTATCATCAGACAGCATTGCCGGGGACTCCCCATAGGTTTTCACTTCATTTCAGACACATCGGACGGACATAGGCTTCATGCCCCATAGTATTTCAACTCTCCCCATTCTGATGGCAAGGCGTTCTCATTGCCTGCGACGGCTCACGGCTTGCAAGGCCGCTTCAACGCTCGGACTGTGACTAAACGCAAGTATCCGGGTTCTGCGCCTGTTCCGGTGGAGCCAGCCTTGCCCCACCTATGGCATGGACCTGTTCGCTCGCTCAGTTTTACAAAGACTGTATTCTCTGAAATCTGAGGTCATGGCGGGTCTGTCACACAGCGCGTTCCCCTTCGTATCCGGGTGTCTTTTTATTCAATTTTCAATCTGCATGAGGCTTGTCTGAACCTCGGGCCATTGTGACCCGAAGTGTTTTACCTCTCATAAGCCATTTCATTTTCCGGCCTAAATCGGTACGCCTTACAAAGAATTTTTCAAAATTTTTTCTAAGCGACGCAGACCTCGCTCGATTGCGACACGAACTACTTTTTCATGGACGCCCTCTGCCCGGGCAATGTCCTGTTTGGTCATGCCGAGAATGAAATGGGCGTAAATCCGTTTTGCCTGTTTGTCTGGCAGACTGGTAATCGCTACGTGAAGTTCCTGCATGGTCACTTTCCGCTCATACAGTTCATGGGGAGATAAAGCGACAAAGACAGCCTCATGCTCCAGCCCGTCATCCCGATCAAGGGAATAGTAGGCTTTGTGGCGGTATGTACGCAGCCGATAAGCAGCCTCTTTACGATCAAACTCTTTGAACATTTCTGCAACTTCTTCCGATACTTCCATGAAGCAATCCGATATATAGAATGGGTAATAGTCCCGCAAATTGATAATAGCCATATTGACCTCCGTTTCGGTTGTTGGTTGACGAGTGACCGAAACGAAGGCGGCGGGGAGCGGCACCGGGGAATGACTTCGGGCCAACATGACCCGAAGC
>NZ_QUHY01000075.1:0-2398 GCF_003479865.1 Blautia sp. AM47-4 | reverse complement strand
GCACCGGATATTTCCGCTGTACCAAACGGACGGAAAACAAAGGCTGTCCGGGCTGCGGGAAAATCCGCAAAGAAGAATTTGAGCAATTCATTTTCTCGGCCATGCAGGAAAAGTTCAAAGACTTTCAGATACTCCACGGCAGAGAGGAAAAAGTCAATCCGAAACTGACCGCCTATCAAGTGGAGCTGGCACAGGTGGAGTCAGAAATTGAAAAGCTGCTGGATACGCTAACCGGAGCCAATGCGACCTTGCTTGCCTACGCCAACAAAAAAATTGAAGAACTGGACACCCGACGCCAGACTATTTCAAAGGCAATCGCCGAATTGAGCATTGAAACCATATCTCCCCAGCAGATAAAGAAGTTATCCTATTATCTCGATAACTGGGACAGCATAGATTTTGACGACAAAAGAAAAGCCGCCGATGGTTTGATCTCTACGATCAAGGCCACCAGCGACCGTGTTCAGATAGAGTGGAAAATCTGACATTTCCGCTCTATCGCCCCTCATTTCTATTTTATCTTGTTTGTACCCCTTGTACACCGATGTTTAGGAATATGTTTAAACAGTTGAAAATTGGCAAATTGTGTGTTCCTAAAAAACAAAAACTATTAACATTTTGTTATTCGCATCCTGTTTTGCTACCGTTGATATCTTTTTATTTTGAAAAGAGGTATAGAGTGTAATGAAAACACAGCTTTCTGTAATAGTACCAGTTTATAACACAGAACGGTTTTTAAGAAGGTGTATTGAAAGTATTTTAAACCAGAATGTGGAAAAATGTGAATTGATTTTAATTAATGATGGAAGTACGGATTCTTCTGGAAAGATCTGTGACGAATATGCAAAAGAAAATCAATGTATAAGCGTAATTCACCGGAAAAATCAAGGGGTTGGAAAAGCTCGAAATAACGGTGTTTTAGCATCAAGTGGGAAATATATTACTTTTGTAGATAGTGATGATTATTTACCAGATGATCCTACTATATACAGTAAAGCAATTTCAATTTTAGAAAACCATGATGTTGATATAGTAACGTGGCTTTGGCAATTTCAGAATGAAGAGGGAAAATTGACAATAGATCCACATAAAATCCCAACATTTTTTTGTGGAAAAAAATCCATGTTAGAATTTGCAAAAGGGTTGTATTATGGTAGCTATGCAAATGGATTGGTTGTTGGAGTTTGTAATAAGCTGTATAAAAGAGATTATATAAAAAACATTCCATTTGAGGGACGGATATATGAGGACGATGATTGGATGAGCCAGGTGCTAGCTAAAACAGGAAAAATTTTTTGTGAAAAGAAATTCTGGTATATATATGTTCAAAATAATACTTCGCTGACGCATCAAAAATTTCAAGAGCAGAATTTGGTAATGTTGGATATTGTGAAAAGACGAATGTGCTTATTTAAACAAGATAGTTTTATTTGTAGGGAATCGATGAAACTATTTCTGAATTTATATATAGAATTTTGGTTTCGTGCAAAGGAATCGAAAATACAGCCCTATCATGACAGTCAAACATATATACAATTTATGCGAACATTGATGAGGGGAAATGGACTTTGTCTTAAAGATTTTATACGTTACAGTATATTTTATGTTTCACCCAATTTATATCAAATATTAATTTTTAAAATGAGAAAAAGAAAACTATGAAAATTAGTGTTGTTATTCCCGTATATAATAAAGAAAAATATATGGATGATTTATTTCAATGCTTGCTTAGCCAAACATTTGAAGAGTTTGAATGTATTTTAATAGATGATGGATCTACGGATGCATCAGGGGAAATTTGTGATAAAGTTGCTTGTATTGATAAAAGATTTGAAGTAATTCATATTCCAAATAGTGGCGTATCTCATGCGAGAAATGTTGGGATTGATGCCTCGTGTGGAGAATATATTACATTTATTGATGCAGATGACCGCATACCAAATAACTATTTGGAAATTTTGTATGAAACTATTATTGAGAGCGGTGTAGATCTTTCAATATGCACGATTACAAAAATATGGCACTCAGGAAAAAAAAAGAAAATACAATTACCTGGAAGTGGCACTTTTGATATAAGTGAATTGCTTTTGAATTTTGCGGATTATCAAAAAAAAACAGGTATTTATGGATATTGTTGTGGAAAGATAATCTTAAAAGAATTAGTTGGGAATATCCGATTTGATGAAAGAATTAAATTGGCGGAGGATTTTGATTTTTTTCTGAAATTATATCCTAAAGTGAGCAAAATTTGCTTTAATGATAAAACAGAATATTTTTATCTTCAGGAATCAGAGAATTCATCAGCTATGGTTAAGGATAGTGAAATTGACTATAGAACACAGCTGTTTATTAATATTCGCTATAAACATTTTCTTTTCAAGAGTTTATAGCGGAAGTA
>NZ_QUHY01000074.1:0-2468 GCF_003479865.1 Blautia sp. AM47-4 | reverse complement strand
TGCGGTTTTTGCTATTGTCGTGATGTATGCGGTTTCAATCTTCTTGTCCATTCGGGTTATGAAGAATAAGGAAATGTGAGGTGATTGTATGGATTTCACAATTTTGGCAGTTGTGCTTTTGATTGGTGTTGGCGTTCCTATCCGTAATAAACTCATACGGAAATATCGGGATAAGAAAAAGAATGATCGCAATTCGGAGTGAACAATATGGAGAAAACAGAGTTCATCCGCTGCCCAGTCTGCGGGAATAAAACACGCGACAAAATTCGGGAAGATACCGTACTTAAAAATTTTCCTCTCTTTTGTCCAAAATGTAAAAGTGAATGTCTAATCGACATTGAACAATTAGACTTACGATTAGCATTATGGGAATACCGTCGTTACTAATGACAGTATTCTGTTTGCTTTATGAGAAAATGCTCAATGCTGGAATGGGCAATAAATTTGAATTTGACAAGGAGATAATAATGATACCAATTTCTGATATTCTCATCCGCTCAATTAGTGGGTATGTGTTTATGGTTCCAGTCTTCGTACTGTATTTCTTGTGGCTCAAAAAATTGGGGAGAACACAAAGTTTTCTCCATACCGCTGCAGTGTTTGTTTTTGGTTATTATTTATTCGGACTTTTGACCGTCACAGGCATCGGCTTTACAAGCACAATGACCTTTCGCCCGAACATTTCTTGGACTCCATTTATCGGTATGATAACTGGGCCAATTGATACCATTCTGAATATTATTCTGTTTGTCCCGTTGGGATTTTTCCTGCCGCTGCTGTACAAGAAATATCATCACATGAAGACGGTTGCATTGACTGGCTTTCTGTTTTCTTTGGCTGTTGAAATTGTCCAGATGTTTGGCTGGGGTTCTTCCGACATCAATGACTTGATGACAAATACCGCTGGAGCCTGTATTGGATTTTTAGTTTATTGTCTGCTGTCAAGAATCTTGCCTGCCAATCTGAAAAAGCAACTTCAATCCAGCCGTGTCAATGCTGTGGCTGAAGTACTTCTCTTTGCTATTTGCACATTTGCCATTATGGTCACGGCTCAGACTTGGTTTGTCCATGATGTGCTGAATGTTCCATAAATTGTATCGGAAACAATCGGTCTCAGATATAAAAAAATAGTGTCTTCTGTTTGACACACCTGCAGACCGATTTTTCCGTATTGAACTTAGTCGCGTCAACGAAGCCACTACCTATGGAATTTCAATCTTTTCCTTCCTGTTATGCTTGGACAGATTGAATAATTCTCTTTGTGTTATATCTATTATTTTTAGGTAATAGTCCACAACGGCTTCTAACATGAAGGTACAAAAAATAAAAGTTGATCCTCAATCAACCCTATTATTGTACTCTTCAATTCATACTTTTCGATCTCAATGGTAGTATGGTTAGATAGACATCTGTTGCCGCTATCCCTTGGTAAGTTACCCGTTCAGCTTACCTACAAATTTAGAATACAATAAATGGCATCCTTTGAACAGACTATATTTTTGGGATGAACTGTTCTACTATGAGAGCTTCGGTCTGTTTGCTGTGCTGATTCTGGTACAGTTGGCGGCCACCGGCGCAGCAGCGTTCCGCTTTTACTACAAACAAAGAAAAGGCTGAATAGAAAATAGGTATCATCAATCAAAAATATCATTGGAGGTATAACTTATGGAAAAAGAAACAATGGGAACTGTAATTTCAGTTATAAAACAATGGTGGTTAAAAGTGAATCGTAAACCTGCCCGCGTTCATGCGATGGATGGCGCAGCCTTTCCGCATACTATCAAGGTCAAATATACGATAGACGGCAAAGATTACATCTGCCGAAAATGGATTGGCGCAGGAAACAAAGTCCTGACAAGGGAACAACGATTAAAGTTATCTATTGTGAAGATAAGCCATCGAAAGCAAGAATTGAACTCTAATTCAAATTGAATGACTAACATGGTATGTTTTGTGGCCTTTGCGGCATGAAACATACCTGCATATTCAAACATCTGCCTCCACAGCGGGGAAAAGAAAAAAACCGCTGACGGGCAGAGGATTTCGTGCGCTTTTCTGTATCATCGACTGATACGGCGGTTTTGAGAAAATCAGAGCCGCCGTTTCTTTTCGTCTATCCTAAACCAACGACGACCTAACACCGTGTAAATCCACGGCGGCATATAGGAGGATTGCCGCCGTGTCTATTTTTGCCTTTTTTCATAGCACCCATGACCTACATCAGTTAAAAAAAGCATAGCTCCGCCTCCGGGTTATTCCGGCTATGTATGCGAAATTTGTTGGAACCTTAATTATTATGTCATTTCATGCGTCCGTGTGGCTTCATGCCGCCCGGGCGCTTTTGCGTTCTTATGCGTTAGCTTCGGGTCATGTTGGCCCGAAGTCATTCCCCGGTGCCGCTCCCCGCCGCCTTCGTTTCGGTCACTCGTCAACCAACAACCGAAACGGAGGTCAATATGGCTATTATC
>NZ_QUHY01000073.1:0-2545 GCF_003479865.1 Blautia sp. AM47-4 | reverse complement strand
TTCCGTAGGAATACCGCCAGCCTCCGTTTTTCTCTACCGCAACAGGGTTGGTGTAGGTGACTTTCTTTCCGCCGGATTTGTCCCTTGCGAAGCTCTCTGCCAGTTCAAAAGTGTATTTTTTCCCACGCCCTGCCACATAGTCTAGGAAGCCGCCGCCGTAGTTGTAGGACTGAATCACACTGTTTAAGTCACAGCCCTTTGTTTCTGCCGCTGCGAGCAGTTCCGAGAAATATTTGCAGCCCTGTTTGATGGATTCCTCTGTACTAAGGGAGTTTGGGGGAAGCCCCAGAGATTCCGAGGACTGCATAACGTCTTCCAGTGTGCCGCCGGATTCCACCTGAATGATGGCGAGCAGCACATTTAAGTATTCCTCTATGCCATATTCCCTTGCATACTTTTCCAGCATAGGTTTATGGGCGAGGACTTCCTGTGATACGCTCACGCCCCCAAAGATAAGATTTCCGCCGCTTCCTCCGTCTTCCTCATCCGAGAAGACAATCACCACCAAAAGGAGCAGGGAGAACATCATCACGAACACGCCGGAACAGGCAAAGAAAAGGTGTCTTAATTTCATGGTTTCTCCCCTTTCTTTTGTTTGGCAGCCGCTTTTACCGTTTTTGTCCACTCCTTTCTGGCGGTGGTACGCCGGATGGTAAAGTTTGATTCTTTTACCGCAGGGGCAGCCCGTTTTCTTTCCGATATCACAGGAGCCGTATCATTCTGGACAGGTCTTGCCGGACGGGGAGTAGCCTGTGTGATAGTGGGAGCCGTCTTTTGTCTTTCATTTGGCTGGGATAGGGAAGCAGATGGGACTATCTGGCGTTCTGTCCTTACAGGTGGCGTTTGTTCATGGTGGATGGAAGCAGCTTTTACCACCGGAACCGAAGCCTGTTCTGCCACAGTTTCCCCATAAGGAACCTGTCCCCGTTCCCTGATGGATAGGGAAGCAGGCTGCATGGCTGGTTTTACTGCATGATGTCGGAAATCTTCTGGCTGCTTTGCAGTAACAGGGCGTTCATGGACAGGAGCTGCCCCTTTGGGTGCTTCGGAAGCTTTCTGTTGCGGCTGTTTTGCCTGTTCCAGTTCCGCCCTGCGCTCTGCAATGGTATGTCTGCGGCTTTCTGCCTGTGCGTTTCGCTGTTCCGCTCTGGCAGTTCGGGTCTGGGTCACGCTGGAAGTAAAATCCCGTACTCCCTCTGATACCTGTGTTTTCCCGTGGTAAAGGGCGTACTTTGCATTGACGGGCAAATCCTTTGCCTGCTCCCGAAGCTGTCCGGCAGTATCGGCTATCTTATCTTTGGTATCTGCCGCCGCACCTACCGCAGAACCAGCCCGTTTCCATACGGATTCTTTTTCCGGTGCTGCCTGTCCGTCTGGTCTGCTGTGGTCTGCCTGTGTGCGTTTGGAAGAGCCGAAGTGGGAGCATTTCTATGGTCTGAGCCAGCCTGTTTTCCTGCGTGGTATGCAGCCGTTCCAGTTCCAAAAGCCGCCACAGAACGTCCTAGCTTATGCTGTAAACGGTGCATATGGGCGTGCATGAGCATACGGGGTCTTCGCATGATACGGCTCCCCATGCTTTGGGAATCCCCACTCTGTAAGGAGAACATCCCCATCAAATCTCCCAGCTTGAAATAAATTCCGGCAAAGGTCACTATCTGCAAGAACGCCGTCAGGAAGAACGGATATTCCCCAGACAGGTTGTAGAGCATGGTGGAAATACTGAACGCTACCGTGATAATCAGGGTGATTCCGGCTCTGGTAAGGATAGTGTTGAACAGTTTCGTAATGGCACGTTTGGATATCCCCTCAAAAGAGGGAACCATGCTAAGGAGGAAGCTCACAGGCAGGAACATGGCGTAGATGATAAAAAGCACCTGTGAGAAAATCATTATCCCCGTGAGCAGGAATACAAAAACGGAGATACCGATATTGAACATGAACAGGAAGAAGACGGTTCCCAAACGATTGATGGTCTTTGTGATGGTAAGGTTCGTGTTTTCCCTGTCTTCGATTTCCTCCACTACGATTTCTTCTCTGTCCTGTCCGTTGTTTTCGTCTGGACTGGTTGAAAGCAGGTTTTCCACACGGTCTGCTCCAATGCTTTCCATATCTGAATTGCCATATTGCAACAGGAGCCACGGTTGCTTGACCTGAATGGAAAACAGGCAGTCCCGTATCAAATCCACGCTGTCTTTTCCTTGACTTTCCGAGTTAGGCAGCACAATCTTTGTACCAAGGGTCAGGCTGGCATTGCTGATGTCTGCGGAAAATTCATTGATTTTCCCGATATAATCAGGAGCATAAGCGATAAAGGCAGCGGACAGCACGAACACCACCACGAAATTGACAACGGCATGGATGGCTTTTGTGGTTTCCCGTTTGATAAGCCCTGTGTAGGCAACGTAAATCCCCACCACCAGAATGAGAATCAGCAGAAACCCGATATAAAATCCCTCCGAGGACAAGCCGCCTGTGGTAACGCCTGCAAGGGTCTGCATATTTTTCCCAATGGAATCCGCCGTAGAGGAAATGAAGTCCAGCGAGT
>NZ_QUHY01000072.1:0-2561 GCF_003479865.1 Blautia sp. AM47-4 | reverse complement strand
TTCCGTAGGAATACCGCCAGCCTCCGTTTTTCTCTACCGCAACAGGGTTGGTGTAGGTGACTTTCTTTCCGCCGGATTTGTCCCTTGCGAAGCTCTCTGCCAGTTCAAAGGTGTATTTTTTTCCGTGTCCTGCCACATAGTCTAGGAAACCGCCGCCGTAATTATAGGATTGAATCACGCTGTTTAAGTCACAGCCCTTTGTTTCTGCCGCTGCGAGCAGTTCCGAGAAATATTTACAGCCCTGTTTGATGGATTCCTCTGTACTAAGGGAGTTCGGGGGAAGCCCCAGAGATTCCGAGGACTGCATAACGTCTTCCAGCGTGCCGCCGGATTCCACCTGAATGATGGCGAGCAGCACATTTAAGTATTCCTCTATGCCATATTCCTTTGCATACTTTTCCAGCATAGGTTTATGGGCGAGGACTTCCTGTGATACGCTCACGCCCCCATAGATAAGGTTTCCGCCGCTTCCGCCGTCTTCCTCATCCGAGAAGACAATCACCACCAAAAGGAGCAGGGAGAACATCATCACGAACACGCCGGAACAGGCAAAGAAAAGGTGTCTTAACTTCATGGTTTCTCCCCTTTCTTTTGTTTGGCAGCCGTTTTTACCGTTTTTGTCCACTCCTTTCTGGCTGTGGTACGCCGGATGGTAAAGTTCGATTCTTTTACCACAGGGGCAGCCCGTTTTACTTCCGGTATCACAGGAGCCGTATCGTTTTGGACAGGTCTTGCCGGACGGGGAGCAGCAAGGGTGATGGTTGGAGTTGTCTTTTGTCTTTCCTCTGGTTTGTCTGGGGAAATCGGAGGGAGTATCTGGCGTTCTGTCCTTACAGGCGGTGTTTGTTCATGGTGGATGGAAGCTGCTTTTACCACCGGAACCGAAGCCCGTTCCGCCACAGTTCCCCCATAAGAAACCTGTCCCCGTTCCCTGATGGATGGGGAAGCTGGCTGTATGGCTGGTTTTCCTGCATGAGTGGTATCTGCATGATGTCGAAAATCCTCTGGCTGTTTTGCAGTAACAGGGCGTTCATGGACAGGAGCTGCCCCTTTGGGTGCTTCGGAAGCTCTTTGTTGCGGTTGTTTTGCCTGTTCCAGTTCCGCCCTGCGTTCTGCAATGGTCTGTCTGCGGCTTTCTGCCTGTGCGTTTCGCTGTTCGGCTCTGGCAGTTCGGGTCTGGGTCACGTTGGAAGTAAAATCCCGTACTCCCTCTGATACCTGTGTTTTCCCGTGGTAAAGGGCGTACTTTGCATTGACGGGCAAATCCTTTGCCTGTTCCCGAAGCTGTCCGGCAGTATCGGCTATCTTATCTTTGGTATCTGCCGCCGCACCTACCGCAGAACCAGCCCGTTTCCATACGGATTCCTTTTCCAGTGCTGCCTGTCCGTCTGGTCTGCTGTGGTCTGTCTGTGTCCGTTTGGAAGAGCCGGAGTGGGAAGCATTTCTCTGGTCTGAGCCAGCCTGTTTTCCTGCGTGGTATGCAGCCGTTCTAGCCCCAAGAGCCGCCACGGAACGTCCTAACTTATGCTGTAAACGGTGCATATGGGCGTACATGAGCATACGGGGTCTTCGCATGATACGGCTTCCCATACTTTGAGAATCGCCGCTCTGTAAGGAGAACATCCCCATTAAATCTCCCAGCTTGAAATAGATTCCGGCAAAAGTCACTATCTGCAAGAACGCCGTCAGGAAGAACGGATATTCCCCAGACAGGTTGTAGAGCATGGTGGAAATGCTGAACGCTACCGTGATAATCAGAGTGATTCCGGCTCTGGTAAGGATGGTGTTGAACAGTTTCGTAATGGCACGCTTTGACATTCCCTCAAAAGAGGGAACCATGCTAAGGAGGAAGCTCACAGGCAGGAACATGGCATAGATGATAAAAAGCACCTGTGAAAAAATCATTATCCCCGTGAGCAGGAATACAAAAACGGAGATACCGATATTGAACATAAACAGGAAGAAGACGGTTCCCAAGCGGTTGATGGTCTTTGTGATGGTAAGGTTGGTATTTTCCCTGTCTTCGATTTCCACCACCACGATTTCTTCCCTGTCCTGCCCGTTGTTTTCGTTTGGGCTGGTTGAGAGCAGGCGTTCCACACGGTCAGCCCCAATACTTTCCATATCCGAGTTGCCGTATTGCAGCAGGAGCCACGGCTGCTTGACCTGAATGGAAAACAGGCTGTCCCGTATCAAATCCACGCTGTCTTTTCCTTGACTTTCCGAGTTCGGCAGCACAATCTTTGTACCAAGGGTCAGGCTGGCATTGCTGATGTCTGCGGAAAATTCATTGATTTTCCCGATATAATCAGGGGCATAGGCGATAAAGGCAGCGGACAGCACGAACACCACCACGAAATTGACAACGGCATGGATGGCTTTTGTGGTTTCCCGTTTGATAAGCCCTGTGTAGGCAACGTAAAGCCCCACCACCAGAATGAGAATCAGCAGGAACCCGATATAAAATCCCTCCGAGGACAAGCCGCCTGTGGTAACGCCTGCAAGGGTCTGCATATTTTTCCCAATGGAATCCGCCGTAGAGGAAATGAAGTCCAGCGAGT
>NZ_QUHY01000071.1:0-2852 GCF_003479865.1 Blautia sp. AM47-4 | reverse complement strand
GCTTCAATGAACGGAGCTACTACAATACAGGAACGGCTAAAAGATTTACGATTAAACAAAGGATTAAACTGGAAGAACTGGCAGAGCAAACGGGTATTTCAAAATCGGCTCTTGGCAGTTATGAAAAAGATGACTATAAGGAAATCAATCATGGCAACCTTATCCTGCTGGCAGATTTTTATGGGGTGTCCCTCGATTATCTCTTTTGCCGGTCAGAGAACAGGACAGAGATCAACACGCCATTAAGGGAGCTGCATTTGAGTGATGAAATGGTGGCACTCCTGAAAAGCGGTCGGATTAACAACCGCCTGCTCTGCGAACTTGCCACCCATAAGGACTTTATCAAGTTTCTTGCGGACATTGAGATTTATGTGGATGGGATTGCCACCATGCAGATTCAGAACCTCAATGCCCTTGTCGATACCGTCCGACATGAAATCATTGAACGGTATCGCCCCGGCGAAGATGACCCGCATTTAAAGGTGCTGCAAGCTGCCCATATCAGTGATGATGAGTATTTCAGCCACATGGTACGGGATGACCTCAATCTCATTATCCGGGATATTCGGGAAGCCCACAAAAAGGACAGCGAGAGCGCACCCCAAACTACCGTTGCCGATGAACTGAAAGAAAATCTGGAAGCAGTCGAAAATTTCAAGGGCAGTCGGGATGAAAAGCTGGTTGTTCTTTACTGCAAGCAGCTTGGTATCAACTATAAAAATCTGTCAGACGAAGAATTTCGCTGGCTGATTCGGATTCTCAAAAAATCAAAGAAAATGGGAACGCCTATCAGTCAGAGGAAAAAACGGTAAAGAAAAACCGCTGTTGCATGGTTTGTTAGCTTCCATGTAGCAGCGGTTTGTGCTGTGGTTATTCAGTTAAATTTTCAGAATAACAAGTTGGGATTTTTCTTGTTACTTATTTTTTTTGATTGTGGCGTTTCTTATTCCACAGTGAACCTACCAACATACCGATTGCAGAGATTATTGCTCCGGCTACAATCATTCCCAAGTCAGGGGCATTCAGTTTGTTAAAAGCAATGTTGTTTGCCATTTTGAATGTGCCATATTCAGCAAGCATATACATTACGCCAAAGAAAAGAGTGAATGCCCATTTTCCTTTTCCCCAAAAGTTATTTTTACCAATAACAATAGATACAATAAATGTGGATATAGGAAGAATAAACCAAAGAAACATCAAACTGTAACCCATAGCGTCACTTCCACTTGCAAAAAACCAGAACACTATCATTGCAAACGCCCAAATCAAGAGATAGGAGAGAATCGTAATAATCTTGTTTCTGTTGGCATTGCTTTTCACAACATTCGTACTTTCTTCAAGATAATCATAATAGCTTTTCATTTTTTGTTCTCCTTTCAATAGATAGTCAAGAGAGACATCGTAGCATTCGCTCATTTTAATGACGCTGATAATATCTGGATAGGATTTTTCATTTTCCCAATTTGAGATGGTCTGACGACTCACACCCAACAATTCGGCAACCTGTTCTTGCGTCAGCTTTTTTTCAATTCGGGCTGCCTTGATTTTGCATCCAATATCATGCTCCATGCCACTATACCTCCTTGCACTTTTATTGTAGGAAAAACACCCACTATTGTCTACAAAATAGCTTTGACATCACTTATTATGAGTGTCAAAATCCTTTTACATCTGCCAAATTCAAATTTACCTATTTCAAATCAAAGAGGGAGTTTTCATAGTCCTTTACATAGTATCGTACATTTTTACGCCCTTTTTGAATGATGGTGTGTCCTTCTGCTTCTAATTTTTCTTTTTGTGCTTCAATACCATTTGGGTATTTAGCATTTAGTTCTCCGTTTGCTTTCAATGTTCTCCAATAAGGCGTTTCATCTTCTGAACGCTGATAACTCGCCCATGCCACAATAGAAACAAAAATTCCTGCTGTAATCGGTTCTGTAAAATCTGCACTACTTAACTCCGCAAAGTATTCTCGTATTTTCCCGACGGTAATCACTTTACCATACGGAATTTTTTTCATTACTTTGTCATAGTCGATTGGCGGTGCAAAATACATTTTACTGCCACCATATTTTTCAATACTTTTCTGGTCTGTAATGATTTGAAATTTTGGCATATCCTTATTGTCGTGCAACATAGCATTAAAATCTTTCTTATCTTCGTTTGCCATTTCTGCCACCTCCTGCTTTAAGAATAATCTGTTTGTCATTTCTATGCAATGAGGCTGTTTGAAAAAACTTGACAACTTCATATTTGCTTAACTCTTAACATATCATTACGAATAAATCATCTCATGCAAAACAATTTCTTCTGCCCGGTTGTGAATGTTATTGCAACGCTGCACCCATTCCATTTGATGGGTACGCTTCAATTCCTCGGTTACGCCCTCGGCAGTTTTCATCTGTTCCATGATGATGTCTAACCGTTCCTGTGCCTGTTCGTTCAGGTCTGCAAGATATGTCCATAACTCCCCGGTCAATATCAATGTGTTCAATCTGGCTGGGTGGACTTCTCTTAAATATTCCTGATGTAGCCGTCCATACTTCCCAATGGGGCGGTGTTCCTCCGGCAGTTTCAAATCCGGGATGTAGTAATCTCCGACAAGGATATAATCAATTCCGTTTTCCGTTATTCTTGGTTTCAATTTGCTCATATTTTTAATCTCCTCATTCTGGTTTTGCAAGTCTGACTCTCCAGAAATATTGGTAAATCATTGGTAAAATTGAGAATGGAACACAAGAAAGTAAGCGCAAAATATTGCTACGTTACTCATGAATTACGCTTGCACCAAAATGATAGATGCAAGCGTTTTACTCTATTTTAGTTTTGACAGTTCGTTTTCGCAGTCTCGC
>NZ_QUHY01000070.1:0-2971 GCF_003479865.1 Blautia sp. AM47-4 | reverse complement strand
ATCCAACCATTACCAGTGTTCCCGTAAAATCCGGTTACACTCCCAAAGCGGTACAAAGTGACGGTACGGTGGATTCCATCACCACAGAGGAAATCAACGAATTTCTCACTACCTTTTTCAAGCTGTACCCTACGGCAACCGCAAAGGAGCTGACCTATTATGTGAATGAGGGCGTGCTGAAACCTGTGGGGAAAGAATACATTTTCTCGGAACTGGTGAATCCAGTTTACAATCGAAACGGAAATCAGGTGACAGCTTCCCTTGCAGTGAAATATCTGGATAACCAGACCATGACAACACAGGTATCGCAGTTTGACCTTGTGCTGGAAAAGAACGGGGAAAACTGGAAGATTGTGAAATAGTTATAGAAAAACGTGCATTTCTCATTTGAGATTTGCACGTTTCTCTTATAAAGTATTTCTTTTTAAAATTTATCATTAGTCTTTATATTTTTGATTAGCTCCCAATAGTAGTGTGTCAATTGCTTCGGATAATTCTTTTCTTACTTTATCAGGATTAGAAAAAGCATATCTTAATTGTAAAGTTGTATAACCATGAAGCATACCTGTTACCATGTTCAAAATTTCAGTGGTCTTATCTGGATTAAAGCCACATGAGCAAATAAGTGTTTTAAGTAAAGATAGATAATCATTAAAAATGATTGCTGTTTCCTCTGTTCCATTCCAACTAGCCCATTGAATTATTTCATAAACACCGGGATGTTCAATCATATAATTAAGATATTCAACTGCCACTAATTTTAATGCTGAATCCCCTGTCTTACCGATTACTGCACGAATCATTTTTTCATTCATAGTACGCATACCACTATGTGCTATCTCCCTAAGAAGTTCATCCAAACTTCCTATATGATTATATAAGGAGGGGGTACGAATCCCTAAATTTTCAGCAATAGCTTTCAAAGAAACATTATGAAGTCCATTTCTATCAGCCATATCAGAAGCAGTTTTTATAACTTCGGCTTTTGTAACTCGCATATTCATTTTCCTCTTTCTACACATCATTTACTTCATTTTAAGTAATCAAATTAATGAAGTCAATAATTTGGTTAGAAAAAATGAACTCTTGTATTGACAAACAGTCTTATAATATTTAAAATTACTAATGTAATTAGTTTTTATGATATTCAAATTAGTTTACGAAAGGAAATACAAATATGTGTACAAGATTTGTGTATAATGGAAAAGAAACCATTGTTGGGTTCAATTTTGATATTGACCTTTCTGAATGGGAACATACTGTAATTGCCGAAAAGGACCGTTTTTTTATAGGGATAAAAATGTCCGATAATAAGTACCACTCTTTTCATGGAATCAATAGAAATGGGAATGTTGGCACATTGTTGTATGTACATGGAAATGACAATGCACAATTTTGCGGTAATGAATCATGCTATACAATAGCTGATTTGACAGAAAACTTTATAAAAGGCAATCTCTCTTTTGACGATTCATTGGAAATAGTGAAAAAAAAGAAAATTACTTATGCTCCTGACACTACTATGCAGGCTATGTTTTCGGATAGAACTGGGCGTGTTCTCATTATTGAACCGGGGATTGGGTATCGTTTGGAAAAAGAAAAATATTCCTTAATAACAAATTACTCCATTCTAAAACCAGAATTGACTAATCCATATGTTTTATCTGGGGATAACAGATATGAAAAGGCAAAGGATTTACTGCAAGGATATGGAGAAAACTTCTCTATTTCCAACGCCTTTGATGTACTTAGGTCAGTACGTCAGGAAGGACTTTGGGCAACCAGAGTTTCTTTTGTATATTCCGTTGCTAAAAATAAGGTATATTATGTGTTGAACAATGATTTCAAAAATATTGCAGAGTATCAATTCTAATATCACTGCAATTATAAACAAAAGTGGAGGATTTACATTTCCCCCACTTCCTTAGATTTGACAATACCATCTGCGACGCTTTCCATAATAACAAGGTCAGCGTCTGTGAAATTGTCTATTTTGTTTTCTAACTGCCTGCGTTTGGTACTTTTCACCTGACTGCTGGCAGGCAAGAAAAACTCATCCACTGATACATTCAGCAGAGATACAAGGTCGTAAAGCACCTGTAAGCTGGGATGCTGCCCTTTGTTCTCAATATTGGTTAAATAACGTGGGTCAATCTCAATCATTGCTCCCACCTGTTCACGGGTCAAACCCTGTTTTTTACGGGCTTCTTTTATGGCAAGCCCCAAAGCCCTGAAATCATATTTATCTTCTTTTTTACGCATAATACACCACCTCTGTACATTTTACTGTTCCTGTTATAATAGTGACAGGTATAGAAAAACGTATTGTACAGTTGTACAGTTCCTATTATGTGTACCAAAGATAAAACTATGCTGCTGAAACGGAAATAAAAAAAACCGTTATTTGGCAGTACACTTTTCTTGCGTCAAAATCACATAAGCCTTTCCAGACGACGGTTTAATAAAAGCCGCCGTCTTTCTTTTTTCCAGAACACATGGAGGTTGTATTAAAGTCAGCTTTTTTTAGGCTCCGGCGGCTTACAGGAGGAAGCCGCTATGCAAAATATTTTCTTAAATATATCTACATTCGGTAAACCGTTAAAAAAAGCCATCCACCTACGCTAGAAAAGTCTGACCTGCAATATGGTTTTTCACAATACATAGTAAGAACTATCGAAGCACACAAGCAGAAATATCGTCTGTTTGCGTGCTTTTTTAGTTGGAAGAAAAAGTTTTTAAATTTTTCTTCTCAAAACGCAACTGCACCCCCTGTCCTGTCGGGACTAAGAGCGAAAAGGGGGAAAGAAGCAGAAATTCCTATCAACTCGCTCCCTTTCAAGGCTGGAAAGGGGGTGAGCAATGATGAAGCCATCTGAATTTCAGACAACCATAGAGAACCAGTTTGATTATATCTGTAAAGTCGCTATGGAGGATGAACGCAAAGACTATCTCAAAGCGTTGTCCAGACAGT
>NZ_QUHY01000007.1:0-174307 GCF_003479865.1 Blautia sp. AM47-4 | reverse complement strand
ATACGTTTCTGAGAATGCTTCATGCATAATCACATCCTTTTTTGAGCAGGTTCATGGCTTCTTTTTACAATATAAGCATATCAAAAAAAAGCAGAAGATATCTAATCCATTTCGGAATAAATATCTTCTGCTTTTAAGTTAATGACATTGAGTATTTAAGCCTTTTTATCTATGTATAATTTGATATTAACGTAAAAAAAGACCTCATAACCACATTTTTATGATTACAAGGTCTTCATTTTGTGTTTTATGAATGATTCGGCTTGTGTCTGGGCTGTTGATCCGGAAAAGGGACAGTTGGGAGTTGGTCAGTGATCGGGTGATGGGTGATTAGCACTCGGTCACTGGATCAACTGTTTTGCCCTTTTGAGGATCAATTGGGTTGCCCTTTGACACAAGATCTTTCTTCTTTTATTTTCGGATCTGTCCCGTTCCGTATACGATATTTTTAATCGACGTCAGCGCCAGCAGTCCCATTGGGCCTCTGGCGTGAAGTTTTTGGGTGCTGATTCCGATTTCGGCGCCGTAGCCGAATTCGAAGCCGTCGGTGAAGCGGGTGGAGGCGTTGACGTAGACTACAGCTGCATCGATTTCGTCCAGGAATTTCTGGGCGTGGGTGTAGTTGTTGGTGATGATTGCTTCGGAGTGTTTTGTGTTGTAGCGGTTGATGTGCGCGATCGCTTCGTCGATAGAGGAAACCGTTTTAATGGATACGATATAGTCGAGATACTCTTTTCCCCAGTCCTCTTCTGTCGCTTCTTCTGCTTCCGGCATGTATTCTCTTGCCTTTTCGTCTGCGCGCATTTCCACATGTTTTTCTTTTAATCGTTCCTCCAGAACCGGGAGCAGTTTTTCACGTACATTTTCGTGTACCACAATCGATTCACACGCATTACATACGCCGACGCGCTGTGTTTTTGCGTTCAGAATAATATCCACTGCCATGGAAAGATCGGCTGTCTCATCCACGTAGATATGACAGTTTCCGGTTCCTGTCTCAATGACAGGAATCGTGCTGTTTTCCACGACAGCGCGGATCAGTCCGGCACCGCCGCGCGGAATCAGAACATCGACATAGCGGTTCATCTTCATAAACTGCGCCGTCGTCTCGCGGGAGGTATCTTCGATCAGAAGCAGGGCGTCTTCCGGCACCTGCTCCTCTTTCAGTGTTTTCCGAAGAGAGGCAACAATCGCCGTATTCGAGTGGATTGCATCGCTTCCGCCTTTTAAAATCACGACATTTCCCGTTTTGAAGCAGAGTGCAAATGCATCCGCCGTCACATTTGGGCGTGCCTCGTAGATGATGCCGACAACACCGAGCGGAACACGTTTCTGTCCGATCAGAAGACCGTTCGGGCGTTTTTTCATTCCCAGCACTTCCCCGATTGGGTCGTCCAGTTCGGATACCTGACACATGCCTTCTGCCATTGCTTCAATCCGGCTTTTGTCCAGAAAGAGCCGGTCCAGAAGTCCCTGAGACATGCCTTTTTCTTTTCCATGCTCCATATCCAGCGCATTGGCCGCGATAATCGTTTCGGCGTCTGCCACAAGGTTTTCCGCTGCTTTTTTCAGCACACGGTTTTTCTTCTCCGTCTCCATGATTCGAAGCACAGGCTCCGCCTGGCGGGCTCTCGTTCCGATTTCTTCCAGCTTCATCATACTCGTCTCCTCCTCGTGTTGTCTTATCGTAATTGGCTTAACGGTAAATCTTCTGCTCTGTCACCAGCATCTGCGGCAGAACATCCGTCTCTTCAAACGGCACCGCATCAAACAGCTGAAACTCAAACGCCGCTGCAACCGTTGTAAACCCTGGATGTGCGGCAAGAAAGCGGTCATAAAATCCTTTTCCATATCCTACTCTGTGGCGCGCCGGATCAAAGGCCACACCGGGTACCAGCAGAAAGCCCTCTTCCCGCGTGCAGACCTTTCCGCCGTCCGGCTCCATAATGCCAAAATAGCCGGATTTCAGCGTGGAGAAATCTTTGATCTCATAATAAACCATATCATCGCCTTCCACGCGCGGCACAGCGACCGTCTTTCCCATTTGCAGGGCCTTCTCGATCAGATCCCGTGTCATGACTTCTTTTTTGAAGTCCATATACGCAAAAAAGCAGTCCGCATCCAGAAACTCCGGCAGAGCCGTGATTTTTTCATAAATCATACGGCTCTTTTCCTGAATTTCTTCCTGTGTGGCTGCTCTTCTTCGGGCAAAAACTTCTTTTCTAATGTTTCCTTTTGCTTCCATAGCGCTCCCCCAGATTTACGATTGTTCCGTCTTTCTCCTGCACATCAATATTGTCGAGCTGGGTACGGAGGTTCATTTTCACGGCTGCAATATATTCTCTCCGCAGCTTCTGCTGCTCTTCTTTCTCCGCCGGTGTCAGCCCCTCTGCTTTCGCCTTGCGGGCAAGTTCGTTGATTCTCTGTATATTAATTTCCATTTTCTGTATTTTTCTCCTTTGTTTCAACTCACAGTCGGTATTTTCACAGAGTCTGACATGTCGAAAATAGTTCGACTGTGACTCGCCTCATGTCAGTGGAGGATACCGATTTCTCTCCGCCTGCCACTACCGTTATGTTTCTTTTAACAATTCATCCCACCGCTTTAGAAGCGAGGGACTTGCTTGATTCGGTTAAATGACCGGATTTTCTTTTTATCTTACCGCAAAACACAGGATCTGTCCAGCCGATCTGAGAAAAATCCTGAAATCCAGCTTTATCACCGGATTTCAGTCTCATCTGCATAATTATCTAAAACAATCAGAACCCATGTTTTCCAAGATTCAGTTTAATCTTCTCTCCATTGCTGTCCCGGTACTTTGTGACACCCCACGGATCATCCTTGCTCCATGTCACGTCGATGGCCTTTCCGCTTGTGATATACGTTCCCATTCCGCCGTTTACCACATCAATATCGAGATATTCCGCATTGTCATCATACTTTTTCCAGGAACAGTACTGCACGATAATGTTCTTCACCGCAAGCTGTTCCTGTGTCATCTCATCGATCTGCGGTTCCCCGAACTGATAACGCAAATACGTGCCGCTCGCCTCATCGTACGAAAACCATGGATTATTGTGGAAATATCCGCCCGGTGCCACATAGGCGGCATTTCGTCCCTGTTCCAGCGTTTCCGGTTCTGTCTCGGATGCAAACTGGAAAAATCCGTCATAACCGTCTTTGTAAGATGTCCGGTAGCCGCAGAGATCGATTCCCGCTGCAATCCCGGCCGCGTCCAAATACGCATTGTGCGGCGACGGACGATCCGACGTCCGGTAATACACCTGTTCCGAATACTCCATGCCATTCACATTGTCTATGTGATCCGATTCGAGCAGCGGAATCGCATACGCCGCCTGTCCATAGTGGTAATACAGAGCGTCAAATCCCGCTGCCAGATACACATAATATTCGCGGCAACTCCGCACCGATCCGATCTTTTCGAGATCATCATAGTTTTCAAACAGCCCCATCAGGCGCGTAATGCCGCCTTCGACCGGCGCTTCATAGATCACTCCCGCACGGCTGATACCGCTCTGCGGGCAGGCGCTGATGATATTGCTCAGCATAACCGCCACCGGGCGCCTTCTTCCCTGTACTTCGGCGACAGGTTCTCCTGTCAGATAACTTTTCACCATACCTTCCGGCAGCGCATCCTCCGCGGGTGTCGGCTCAATCGCTTCCGGAACCAGCGGTTCCGGTGCCGGATCTTCGGTCGGGGCCGGTGGTTCCGTAGCTTTCGTTTCTGTCTTGCTTTCCCCTGCTGTCTCTTCTGAGACATAAGAAGTTCCTGCCGATGCAGTTTCCGGTGCCGTTTCCCCAATTTTCCGGCATCCGAACAGCATCATGCTTCCCAGCAGAGCAATCCCCAATGTGTAAAACCCTCTCTTTTTGATAAAGACCCCTCCTTTTCTTCTTTCAATCAGTCTCTTGTGATACCGAGACGCTGCAGCACCTCTTCCTGCTTTGCCTCCATCACGGCTGCTTCCTCCGGTGTCATATGATCATAACCCAGAAGATGCAGCATACTGTGTGCAACAAGAAAAGCAAATTCGCGTCTTAAAGAATGACCGTATTCCTCCGCCTGCGCTCTTGCGCGCGCAACAGAAATCACAATATCACCCAGCATCAGCTCACCGCTGTCCGGGTTAAAACAGTCATCTCCCTCTTCCGTCTCCAGAAAATCGAACGAAGCCGGAGAAGGATAATCTACCATCGGGAAAGAAAGCACGTCTGTCTCCCGGTCAATGTTTCTGTGTTCCCGGTTCATGGTGCGGATATTTTCCGGATCAGTCAGAATCAGTTCTACTTCTGCCTCATACGGGCACGCTTCCTGATCCAGCACACCATTGATTACCGCTGCTGCAACCTCTTCCGGATCAAATCCAAGGTCAAAATCCTGTTCATTTTCAAACGTCAGTGTCATTTATTTTCCCTCCGTTTTCTCGTCGTACTTTTTGCTCTGCCGCTGTGATTTTCCGGCTTTGCTTTCTTTTCATATTCATCGTAAGCCTGTACAATCTTCTGCACCAGCGGATGACGGACAACGTCCTTGCTTGTCAGCTCGCAGAAGGAAATTCCGTCTACTTTTTCAGTACCTGCATTGCCACATCAAGGCCGGAGCGTGTACCGGAAGGAAGGTCCTTCTGAGAGGCATCTCCGGTTACAATGACTTTGGAACCGAAACCGATACGGGTCAGGAACATCTTCATCTGCGCCGGTGTCGTATTCTGTGCCTCATCAAGGATAATAAACGCATTGTCGAGCGTACGGCCTCGCATGTACGCGAGCGGCGCAACCTCAATCAGGCCTTTTTCCATGTTTTTCTGGAAGCTCTCTGCTCCCATGATCTGATACAGCGCGTCGTAGAGCGGCCGCAGATACGGGTCAATTTTACTCTGCAGGTCGCCAGGCAGGAAACCGAGTTTTTCACCCGCCTCAATCGCCGGACGCGTCAGGATAATACGGCCTACCTCATCGTTTCGGAATGCCGTGATCGCCATCGCCATCGCAAGGTACGTTTTTCCGGTTCCGGCAGGGCCGACGCCGAAGACGATCATCTTTTCCCGGATCGCATCCACGTACGCTTTCTGACCGAGTGTTTTCGGTTTGACCGGACGGCCTGCGACCGTGTGGCAGATGCAGTCACTGTCGATTTCAGCAAGGCTGCTTCCGCTGTCCTCCATAACAAGTGAGATTGCATAATTGACGTTCTGTGTGTTGATATCATTTCCGCGGCGTGAGAGCTCCAGAAGCTGTGTCAGACATTCCTTTGCGCGCGCTGCATTCGATGCCGGGCCCACAATTTTTAAAACGCCGTCCCGGGAGATCAGCGTAACCGCCAGGGATCTCTCCAGGATTTTGATGTGTTCATCAAACTGGCCGAATACTTTCTTTTCATGTTCGATGGGCAGTTCCATCTGCAGTTCTATCATGTTGTTATTGCTGTTCATCTACCATTGTTTCCTTTCCATCCGACATCTTCTGCATTTCGCAGGGCTGTGCTTCTACGGCCCGTTCTATCACGCGAAGTGTCCCTTTTGTGATACATGACGTATCGTTAAGTTCTATTGTAACATGATTCTCCGATATTTGAAGTCCTTTTTCTGATAAATTTCTGTGGAATTTCTGATAATTCTGCGAGGCTTTTTCTTTTGCCTCGTGTTCTGAGTAAGTTTCTTTCTGAACTTCAAAAGGAAATTTCTGACGGTAGCCGAAATAAAACGGAAGGGCAAAGTTTTCTGTCAGATAAAGCTGCTGAAGGGATACTTCCTCGTCTGCTCCATTTTCCCTTTTCTCTGTTTTCTGATCCGCCGTTCCGGTCATGCTCCGCAAACTCTCCACAAAATTCTCCGGCAGCAGATTTCCAAGGAAAAATCGGTAAGCAGAAATCTGGAATACCGGCGTTTTTTTCTCTGCTTTCTGATATGTCCGTACCGTATGGGAAAGCGGAAAGGTATCATAATAGTACCACGTCGTCTCAAGGTCAATATCCGCGTCTGCGTGAACATAAGAATAATCATACGTTTCCCCACTGTCATTCACAAGCGGAATCTCGCCCTTTACAAGAATGTCTCCCGCTTGACATGTATCACCGGGGAGCACCTGCGGAATGCCGTTCCGTGTGATAATACGCACGACCGTCCCTTCTTTTTTCGCCACAAGATTCTGCGGATCATCTGCTTTTTCTTCGATCACATAGCCGTCTACGTTTTCTTTTACCGCAAGGACAAGCTGCGTCCCTTCTATTTTTGCGGACACCCAGGTCAGATTCGGAAACTGCTCCCGCAAATACGATGCGGTCTGGCTGCAGTCCACACGTTTTTTCCAGCTTCCATGATGAATCCCGGCCGCGTCAAGGCTGTTTAAGATCGTCTGCGTACTGTTCGCGTAATTTCCTTCCACATGAATATTCCAGATGAACTGCGACAGCGTGTAAAGTCCCGCCAGGCAGAGAAAAATACCAATAAAAAATGCCTTTCTTTTTAAACTTCGCCGGTAAAAGAAAGGCAGTCCCTGTTTTTTCTGTATTCGGATGCGCACACCGCTCTTGCGGCGGATCGGCAGGAGGCGGAAAAAATCTTCCGGCAGAAGGCTCATCTCAAAGCAGCCTGATGTTCTGTCACGTCCCACAGTGTGATGTTATGGTGCCCGCACAGATTGAAAAAACGCTCCGGTTCACGGCCCGTCACACGAATCCGCACACTGCCTTTCCAGAAAACCTTTCCCCTCTGCAAACGCACACCCCCTTTTCAGCATTGGAATGATTGGAATCATTACACTTATTGAAACGTCGCCTGATCGATTCTCCCTTCCACCCGCATCTCCTCCCCGGAATACGAAACAATCCGGATTCCCTCTCCCACAAGGAGCAGCCTGCCATATTGTGTAAGCACGCAGAGGCGGCACGCATTATATTCCAGAATCCTGCGGAAATTTTCAATCTGCACTTCTCTCCCGCCGTAAAACGTCACAACCGGCTCGCCAAAAGCAAGATCTGACGGAACCTGCATCGCCGAAAGCAGCTCCCCGCCCGGCGGATGGAGTGATTTTTTCTGCTTTTTCTTTTTTCGCATCCAAAACCTCCTCCGCTTTGCGGGTCTGCTTTTTGTTCTATCGCTATTTTATGCAGAAAAAAGCACAAAAATACCCCACAGCCGCTGGGGTTTCCTGCCCGATCAGGCTGCGGGGTTTCATTTCTCTTTTTTAAAAACATTTTTTGCAGGGTTCATACCCCTGGGCTTCTGCATTTTCTCTCGTCATCTGATATGCCCGATCCGGATTCATTCTGCCGCAGTTATTTTTGTTATGGTACTTCGATCCGGTCTCTGAAATCCACACGAGCTGTCCTCCATACGGATCCGATTCCTGCGGTGCTTCCGTTACCTGCGGTTCTTCGGCAGTCACTGCCGGCTGTGATTCTTCCGCTGCCTGCGTTTCGACGGTTTCTTCCGCCGCAGCTTCTATGGTTGGCTCAGGTGTCGGCGTCTCGGTCGGGTCAGCCGTTGGAGTTGGGGTAGCAGTCGGAGTCGGGGTAGCGGTCAGCGTTGGTGTTTCGGTCGGTGTTGCTGTCGGCGTTGGTGTTGATGTTTCAGTCGGGGTCGGCGTCGCTTTTTTCGTCGGCGCTGCCGTAACGCTGACGGAAACAGACTCTGCAGATGCCTTCTGTGTTTCCTTACTGCTGTACGTCACAGGTGTCAGCGCACAGGCGGAAACCAGCAGCAGCACAGGAAGCAGCACAGGAAGTGCTTTCGCCACATGAAACCGTTTCTTTATCGTATTCCAGGTAACCGGAAGCAAAAAGATTCCAAGCAGCAGCAGTGACAATGCATATGCCTTCTCCTCTTTCCAGTAACCGGCTCCCGCCAGCATCATCAGAATACCGAACAGATACCTGAGAAAATTTCCTGCCTTTCTCAGCATATTTCATTCCCCCTCTTGTGTATTTTCTGAATTTCTTACAGCGAAATCCTCTACTGTAAATACGTTTGAAAGAATGGAAAATTACATCACAGATTACGATTCTTTATAGAAAATCATGCTGAACCATATGACCATATGCTCGCCGAGGTAATAATCCATCATGTTTTTTTCAATCAGGTTTGCAACAACGATGCCGTGGCTCTCGATGCATGGATGCATCAGTTCAAGATGGCGGCAGCCGCCTCTCGGGTAGGTACATTTATCGCAGAGCTGGCAGGAATCGGAGGAAAGGGCGAAGGTGAGCAGGGTTTTGTCTTTTAAATGCTGCTCGATTTCGCGTGTGATTTTTTCGTGCTCCGATTTTGTTTTTAATGTCTCATCCATATCCATGATGTTGTCCACTTCTGCGATGCTGGAGAAGAACAGAACGTGATCGTAGTTCATGCAACGCTCCTTACAGACTTCAACAGTGCCTACCGCCGGCGGGCAGGACCAGGAGGCTCCGTAGCGGGAGCACTCCTTTTTGCAGATCTGGCGGACCCGGTCATTGAATTCGATGTCCTCCGGTTTTACAAATGCATACTGATAGATAGGAAACTGGGTAATATATTCTTCGATTTCTGTCTGTGTCATTTTGTCATCCCTTCTCTTTTGTTACAGATCTTTTTCCAGAAAAGCAAATACCATATTCCAGTACGTCTGGAGCATGCGCCCTCTGGTTCCAAACAATTCATGCTTTGCGCCCGGTACTTTTACCATTTTTGCCATGCCGGGACGGCGTTCTGCCATTTTCCGGATCATCCGCTCCTGGGCACGGTTGGACACAAGATGATCGTTCTCCGCCTGAAATAAAAGGACAGGAGCCTCGATCCGTTTCCATCCGCTCCGCATCAGATCGCGGTACAGATGTGCGGCGGCATGGAGCCATCCGTAAGAAGCGGCATTTAGGTGATACAGCGGCTCTTTTTCCCGCTTCTGCTGGTAATAGAGAAAGCGCGGACGGGAGAGGGACGAACTTTGTTTAAAGCTTTCGATTCCCTGGTATGGTTTCTGTCCTACCACATACTGTGTGCCTCGTTCTGTGGCACAGGCAAAAGCTGCGATCCGTTTTGCATCGGCGAACGGCACTTTTCCGGTCAGCGGACGGATCATCGGCGAACTCAAGACCACTTTCCGGAACAGATGCGGCGCTTTGGCGGCCGCTGCTGCTGCGATTCCGCCGCCCATCGAGTGAGAATAGAGAACGAGCGGAAGACCGCATGCCTCTGCTTTTGCTTTTCGTGCAACAAAGAGCAGATCTTCTACATAACGATGGTAGGAATCGACATAAACAAGCGACGGATCATCCACCAGACGGTAGCTCTTTCCGTGGCCGCAGTGTTCCGGCAGATAAACATGAAAATGCTCTTTGATAAAATAATACACGATCTCTTTATATTTCTCTGCATTTTCCGTAAAACCGTGTGAAATTACAACAACACCTCTCGGGCGGAATGCGCGGTAACGAAGAACATGAATCGGATGACCGCTCTCCCTTTCCCAGTAAAATTCTTCTGCATGAGCGGCGAGGTACGGCTCCACACCATTCTGCATCCGCTCCGCATAATTTTTTTCCTGTAATACGCGTGTTCTCATTAGCAAATCACCTGCTTTCATCCAGATACGAAAGGATATCCTGAAGATTGTCGATGGTACAGTCCGGTGTAACTTCAATTTTGTTCGGAAGATGATCCGGGTTGTACCAGCAGGTCAGGATTCCTGCATTTTTTCCGCCGCGGATATCACTTGTGAGGGAGTCGCCGACGATCACAACCTCATCCGGTGCATAACTTCCGATTTCGTTCCATACCGCATCAAAAAAATCCTTCTGCGGCTTGTCCACACCGACCTGTTCCGAGATAAAAACGCCGTCCAGAAGCTGATCAAGCCCGGAAAAGCGGAGTTTACGCTCCTGTGCAACAGTGGTTCCATTTGTTACTGCATACTGTTTTACGGTAGCTTTCAGCTGTTTTACCAGTTCATCTCCGTGATCGCAGAAGAAAGCCTTATCGCCGAGGCGGATCTGATATTCATCATTGAATACCTTTACCTGATCCGTCGGCAGTCCTTCCGATTCAAAAAATTCATGGAATCGTCCAAGCATCACCTGTTCTCTCGTAAGCTCTCCCGTCTCCAGCCGCTCCCAGTAACCGCGGTTGATCACGCTGTAGCGCTGCAGCATTTCGTCCGTGCAGGTTCCCATATGAAACTTGTTGAAACAGTACTCAATTGCATATCGTTCCGACATCTTAAAATTCAGAAGTGTTCCGTCGATGTCCCACAAAATTACTTTTATCAAAGAGAAATCCTCCCTTGGTTTCATTTGTATTTTCCAATTATCTGTTTTTCATTCTAGCATAGATTACAAATACGATCAATTGTATTTTAGGCATTGTATCTTTTGAGAAAAAGTGCTACGATAAAAAAGAATTTCCGTGAAAAAGAAAAGGAAGAAGGAAGAAACACTATGAAATTTACTTATCCAGCCGTTTTTCATAAAACCGAACAGGGAACCTACGAAGGTTATTTTCCAGATCTCGCCTGCTGCTATGCAAAAGGGGATACCCTCGACGAGGCGCTGGAAGATGCCATTCACTCCGCCTATGACTGGATCTCTCTGGAACTGACGGAAGAAGAACCTGATTTTCCGCCGGTATCGGATGTGGCAGATCTCGGGAAAAGCGAAGGTGAAATTGCAAGAAATATTGCCGTCAACATCCGGCTTTTTGAGGGATGGGACGAATAAGTTCAAAAAAGAGAAAGAAAACCGTATTGCTGCGATATTCGAAACGCGGCGATACGGTTTTCTTTTTATCTCTTCCAGGTTTTCAGCATCTCTTTTTCTTCTTTGCTGATCCGCAGCGACTCTCTGATTTTCTGAATTGTTTTGTTATGTGTCCAGTCATCGAGACTGTTTTCTTTCAGCAGTTTCTGTGTTTTTTCCGGAAATGAATATAACAGATCGATACTGCCCAGGCGACGGCCATTTTTACGTAATAGCCATCGTGATGAATCTTTTTCATCTCCTCCAGCACAGCATCGATATACGCTTCGTTGATAAAAAAGTCCAGCAGACACACAACACCAAACCGGATTTCATATTCCCGGCTGCTTTTCAGCCATTTCTGCAGATATCCATACCAATACTCCTGGTCTTTCTTCATAAAATGGCACGTTGCACAGGAGCTGTCACAGATTCCCCAGCTGTTGATCATCGGCACGAAGCGGTCCAGTTCTGCCGTCTGTTCTTCACGGGTCAGCTTTCCGTAGCCGATCATCATTCCGCGGATCAGAAGCTCCTCGTAGACTTCCGGATTAAACTGTTCGGTATAAACTTCATAATGGTCTCTTGCTGTCGCTTTTGCAATCCGTCGCGAAACCGGAATGCGGACACCAAGAATCCGACAGTTCTGTCCCGGAACAAGAGAGCTGTGAAATTCCCGGTATTTTGCATCTATATTGCTTTCCATTTCTGCCCGAATGGCCTGCATTACTTCCTGTTCCATATGATTCCCCCTCTCTTTTCTTTCTCTTTAAGATGTTTTACACGCTTTTTACAAATGTTTAACCCTGTTATTTCTGCACTTCTGATAAGATAAAATTAAAGTAAACGATAACATCCACCCTGCCAAATGCCAGATCTTTTCCGGCTGAAAGGTGAGTCTTATGAGAAAGAAATATACATTTTTTCAAAATATTCCATTCCTGTGCAAATTTCAGAAGCAGCCAGCCCTTGCAGAAGAAGCGCCAGTTGTTTCCACAACGCTGTCTATTCCGTTTTCCGGACCCGCAGAAAGATCCTTATATTTTACCGAAAACCCGGATTTTACCGCTCCCTCTGCCGGTATCCATTCCCGTCGTTTTCCGGGAAGCCGGATCTTTCTATATTCCAGCGATCCCGAGCACGATCTTGCGGCAGTTCCATCCTCTCTTTTCGATGTGCTGCACCGCTATTTTGCCGTCCATTCACCGGATGATGTCGTTTTATGGAAAGATGGCATTCTCTCCTTCCAGACCATGGAAAATCAGCCGCAGCCGTTGACTGCTCTTTGTACAACGGATGATGCACGGGATTCCAAAATCATTCCGTTCCCCACACTGTCAGAACGGCAGCGCATTTCACAGTAACTGCTATTTAGCCCAGCCAGCAGGAGCATGATGGAAAAAACCCCTTTCCGTCATGCTCCATTTTTACTCAATTCCGAGAATTCCACTAATCCGCTCTTTCGAAAGCCCCGCGCCGATTACAATCAGCACTTCCTGGCTCTCCGGCACTGCCTGGAATGTCATCTGTTCCCGCGTCGCATTGATTTCGCTCCACACAGTTTCGCCCGTCTTTACAATTCCTTTGATCCGGAATACATTGCCGCATGATGGATCCGCAAAGATTGCTTCTGCTGCCTTTTTCAGCGCTTCTTCCGTAATCTTCGGCTCCAGAAAGCAGAGCGAATCAAATGTCTGCTGCTCGCCGAAATCCAGCTTCCGGTAATCCTCCGAACGGTAACTGCATTCGGAGAGCCTTTTGAAATCATCCTCTGTCAGATCATCCCAGTTTTTCTGTAAAATTTCTGCATCAGAAAACTGTCTTCTGCAGCCTGCCTGCTCGAGCGTGCGGTTCAGATGGGCAATCGTTTCTTCTTTCTTTTCCTCCGAAACATTCTGTACTTTGCTCAGCACGATTTTACCAGCGTTCGCTGCCTCGGAAGCCAGCAGATACTCTTCTTCCTCCGACAGCTTCTCATCGAGCCCGGCATCCAGAATCGTGATGACGCTTCCCGCCTCATACCAGCGGTTCAGCGGCTCGTCGTACAGCGTGTCAAAGAACTCATCCACATCGTAAATCCCCGACGGTTCCACGAGAATGCGGTCGTAGCCGCTCATGCCCATCGAGATCAGTTTCGTGCGGAACCGTCTGCGGTGTGTCTCTTTGTCGCATCCGCCGGAAATCATCTCCAGCTCGCACTGATCGCCGCGCAGTTCCTGCAGAAGCAGCATATCCACATTGACTGCCCCAAAATCATTCTCCAGGATGCCGATGTTCTTTCCCTGCGCCATCAGATACTTTGCGTACTGTTTCAAAAAAGTCGTCTTCCCTGAGCCAAGGAAGCCTGTAATCAGATCAATTTTAATCATTTCTGCTGTCCTTTCTGCTGTCTTTTTCCGTCTGCAGCCTGCGAAGCTTCGAACACTCTATTTTCGTCTGCGCTCTTTGCCGGTAAATGTATCGATGTCTATGCGCCATACGGCAACGCGCTCCACCATCTCCGGCAGAAAAGCGATCTTCGCCTCCGGTGCGATATGCGCCATGATTTTTTCCAGGCCTTTCTTCTTTGCCTCCGGATCTGTCACCTCCGTGATGGTTCCGTTTCCCATGATACTGCGGTACGCATAGGAATACGCACACGTATAGTCACCTGTAATCACTTCATGGTTGTAATCCATCTCCACTGCCACGCGCGGATCCGCTGCAAATGCAGCCGCCTTCCGCCCTTCTTTTGTCCCATGCAGGTACAGACAGACGTGAAGAGTTCCATCTTCTTCCCGGACATCATATCCATAATTCATCGGCACGATAAACATGCCTTCCTCATCCATCGCCCCGATCCGCACAACCTCGCAGCTTTCCAGAATTTCTCTTAAAATTTCAGGATCTGTAATCTCCCGCTTTTTTAAACGCATTTCACGCATCGCAATCACACCTCTCTTATTCGCAGCTATTTATGATATGGCTCCCCGCAGTTAATGCGGTAGCTCCGGTAAATCTGTTCCAGCAGAATAACCCGCATCATCTGATGCGGAAATGTCATTTTTGAAAAACTGAGCGCATAGTTCGAACGCTTCAGAACTTCCTCGCCAAGCCCTAAGGAACCGCCGATCGCAAAAATAATATGGCTCGTTCCCTGCACGCCGAGCGTATCTATTTTCTGGGCCAGCTCCTCGGATGTGAGCTGTTTTCCCTTAATTTCCAATGTAATCAGATAAGCGTCATCCCGGATATATTTGAGAAGGCGCTCTGCTTCTTTGTTTTTGATATTTGTCTCTACGGTTTCACTCGCGTTGTCCGGTGTCTTTTCATCCGCCACCTCGATAATTTCCAGCTTTGCATAGCGGCTGAGGCGCTTGGAATACTCGGCAATCGCATCCCGTAGATATTTTTCTTTGATTTTTCCTACTGTCAATACTGTAATTTTCATTCTGTAATCTTAAAACCCTTTCGGATATCTGTCAAAAACACCAAAAGCCATATAGATCACTTTTTGTCCGCGTCTATATGGCTTTTAGTTTAGAAAAGCAATGCCTTATGCATTTTTGCTTTTGATATACTCATCAATTCCTTTAGCTCCGGCTTTTCCGGCACCCATAGCAAGGATAACGGTTGCTGCACCTGTTACAGCGTCACCGCCGGCGTAAACGCCCTCTTTGCTGGTCTTTCCGGTTTCTTCCTCAGCTACGATACATTTTCTTCTGTTGACATCCAGACCGTAGGTGGTGGAAGAAATCAACGGGTTCGGGGAAGTACCAAGAGACATGATAACTTCGTCTACTTCGATTTCGAACTCAGATCCTGGAATCTCAACCGGTCTTCTTCTTCCGGAAGCGTCCGGCTCGCCAAGTTCCATACGGATGCAGCGGATACCGGTTACCCAGTCTTTGTCGTCGGTCAGAATTTCTACCGGGTTGGTCAGAAGGTCGAAGATGATACCTTCCTCTTTTGCATGATGAACTTCCTCTGCACGGGCTGGAAGCTCCGCCTCAGAACGACGGTAAATAACGTGTACCTCTGCGCCGAGACGAAGTGCGGTTCTTGCAGCGTCCATAGCTACGTTGCCGCCGCCGACTACAGCAACTTTCTTGCCGTGTGCGATCGGGGTATCGTAATCATCGCGGAATGCTTTCATCAGGTTGTTTCTGGTCAGGAACTCGTTTGCAGAGAATACGCCGTTTGCGTTCTCACCCGGGATTCCCATGAACATCGGAAGGCCAGCACCGGAACCGATGAAGACTGCTTCAAATCCTTCGTCTTTTAACAGCTCGTCGATGGTAACGGATTTTCCGATGATAACGTTGGTCTCAATTTTAACACCGAGAGATTTTACGTTCTCGATCTCAGCAGCAACTACTTTGTCTTTCGGAAGACGGAACTCCGGAATACCGTAGCTTAATACACCGCCAGCTTTGTGAAGTGCCTCGAAAATGGTTACATCGTAACCAAGTTTTGCAAGGTCTCCTGCGCAGGTAAGTCCTGCCGGGCCGGAACCGATGACTGCGATCTTGTGGCCGTTTTTCTCTGCTGCCGGAACCGGTTTGATACCGTTTTCTTTTGCCCAGTCAGCAACGAAACGCTCCAGTTTACCGATGGAAACAGCGTCGCCTTTGATTCCGCGGACACATTTGCCCTCGCACTGGCTCTCCTGTGGACATACACGGCCGCAGACTGCTGGGAGCGCACTGGACTCACCGATAATCTTGTATGCTTCCTCGAAATTTCCTTCTTTTACCTGTGCAACGAATGCCGGAATGTTGATATTAACTGGGCATCCTGTGATACATTTTGCATTTTTGCAGCCCAGGCAGCGCTGTGCTTCTTCTACTGCTTCGTCTTTGTTGTATCCAAGACATACCTCATCGAAATTTGTGGCACGTACCTTCGGCTCCTGCTCACGTACCGGTACTCTATTTAATCCCTTTGCCATTATTTGTCACCTCCGCACTGGCCGCATCCACCGTGATGGGTTGCGCCTTCCTGGTATCTTAAGAGAGCTCTTCCCTCTTCTGTCTTGTACATCTGCTGACGTTTCATAGCCAGGTCGAAGTCTACCAGATGACCGTCAAACTCCGGTCCGTCTACGCAGGCAAATTTTACTTCATTGCCTACCATTAGACGACAGGCACCGCACATACCGGTTCCGTCTACCATGATCGGGTTCATGCTGACAACGGTCGGGATGTTCAGTTCTTTTGTCAGAAGACATACGAATTTCATCATGATCATCGGTCCGATGGCAACACAGACATCATACTGTTTGCCCTGGTTCTGTACAAGGTCGCGGAGTACATCGGTACCCATACCTTTTCTTACGTAAGAACCATCGTCTGTGGTTATGTACAGATTGCTGACAGCTGACATTTCTTTCTCGAGAATAACGAGATCTTTTGTCTTTGCTCCGACAATGGCGTCAGCAGTGATTCCATGCTCATGCAGCCATTTTAACTGCGGGTAAACCGGTGCAGTTCCAACACCGCCGGCTACGAATACGATCCGTTTTTTCTTCAGTTCTTCGATATCTTCGCTGCAGAACTCGGACGGCTGCCCCAGAGGTCCTACGAAATCCATGAAAGCATCTCCCGCTTTGAGATCTTTCATTTTTTTGGTAGATTCTCCGATCGGCATGAATACGATGGTGATAGTTCCTGCTTCTCTATCGTAATCACAAATGGTCAGAGGAATTCTTTCTCCTTCTTCATCTGCCTTGACAATAACAAACTGTCCAGGGAGGCAGTGCTGTGCTACTCGCGGTGCTTCTACTACCATACGGTAGATATTATTCGCGAGCATTTCCGCTTCTTGAATCTTGTACATAATATCCTCCTAATCTTGTTAGAAATATTTTAACAAAAGCACGACTTGGATTTTCGCGCATTTTATGTTAATACTTTATCACGTTTCCGGTTATTTGTAAACAACGGACAACATCTTTTCCCATCATCCGTGTTCCTCCAGATAATTTTCGAACTGTTCCATGGACATCAGAACTTTTCTCGGCTTGGTTCCTTCCTCCGGTCCTACGACACCGGCATCCGCGAGCTGGTCCATGATTCTGGCCGCGCGGTTGAAACCGATTTTCAGCACTCTCTGGAGCATGCCGATCGATGCCTTATCTTTTTCGATGATAAATTTTCCGGCTTCCACGAAGTAATTATCGCGGTTATCTCCGCCGCCTGCGGCAGAACCGCCATCCAGGCTTACGGTGTGAATCCGTTTTTCGATATCCGGATCATAAGCGTTCTCGCCGTAGTGATCTTTTAAGTAGGCAACGACATCGCTGACCTCTTTATCCGAAACAAAGGATCCCTGCAGACGGGCCGGTTTCTGGTAATCCTGCGGCTTGTAGAGCATATCGCCTTTTCCAAGCAGTTTTTCCGCACCTCCCATGTCGAGGATCGTACGGGAATCTACGCTGGAAGAAACCGAGAATGCAATACGGGACGGCATATTTGCCTTGATAAGACCAGTGATGACATTGACGGAAGGTCTCTGTGTTGCAATAATCAGATGGATGCCGGCCGCACGGGCAAGCTGTGCCAGACGGCAGATCGCATCCTCCACTTCTCCCGGCGCAACCATCATCAGGTCGGCAAGCTCATCCACGATAATGACGATCTGCGGCAGTTTTTCCGGTTTTTTGCCGTTTTCATCCGGCGGCAGCTCGGCAACTTTTGCATTGTAGCCTTTCATATCGCGCACGTTGAATTCCGCAAATTTGTTATAACGGTCTGTCATCTCCGCAACCGCCCAGTTCAGAGCTCCGGAAGCCTTTTTCGGGTCTGTGACAACAGGAATAAAAAGGTGCGGAATGCCGTTATAAACAGAAAGCTCAACGACCTCGGGTCGATCATGATCAGTTTGACGTCTTCCGGTTTTGCCTTATAAATAATACTCATAATCAGTGTGTTGATGCAGACCGATTTACCGGAACCGGTCGCACCGGCGATCAGAAGATGAGGCATTTTCGCGATATCTGCGATGACCGGCTGACCGGCGATGTCTTTTCCGACAGCAAAGGCCAGATTCGAAGAAAAGTTCTTAAACTCCGGTGTTTCAAGAAGATCACGCAGCATCACGGCCGTGTTCGTCTTATTTGGAACCTCGATTCCGACTGCGGATTTTCCCGGGATCGGTGCCTCAATGCGGACATCTGCTGCTGCAAGACTCAGCTTGATATCGTCGGTCAATCCGACAATCCGGCTTACTTTCACGCCCTGTTCCGGCATCAGCTCATACCGTGTGACGGTCGGTCCGCAGCTTACGTTATTGACTGTAACTTTGACACCGAAGCTGTCCAGCGTCTCCTCCAGTTTCCGCGCTACTTCCCGCAAATGCGCATCGGAATCGCCCATGGCACCGCGCATCCCTTTTTTCAGAAGATTCATCGGCGGTGTTTTGTACTCCGGCCGCTTTTCCTCTGCTTTTTTCCCGATTTCCTGACGAATGCCGTCTATATCCGCCTCGATCTCTTCACAGGAAGACCGCGGATTTCTCGTATGATCCGCAGACGTTTTCTCTTTTTTCGCCTCTTCTGCAGCTTGCCGTGTCATCTCCGGTCCTGTCTTTTCCGGCTCTTCAGCCGGCACAGAACCACGGTGAATCGAAAGCTCCGGCATCTCCATCTGATGGGTATCGTCGTTTTCGTTTAAATCAGCCTTCGATTCCACATGAGAAAGAAGGCGGGATTTCTTTTTCTTCCCGGCTTTTTTCGGTTCCTCCACTGGCTCAAGAATCAGCTCTTTTCCTTCCTCTTCCTCCATCGCAGCTTGGCGCGCCAGACGCTCCTGGCGGCGCTCCTCCGCCATCCGGCGGTGGTCATTCGTCTTTTCATGGATCGGCGCGAGAATCGGCTTCTGCGTCATCACGATCACGGAAATCACGATGGCGATCACAATAATCACCCACGCACCGATCTGGCCGAATCCCATGCCGAGAATTTTCACGACAGACCCTCCTAAGATTCCTCCGCCGAGATGATCGTAGGCGCTGTCAAAATAGTAATCCAGAAATGTCGTATCTCTCGTATAGCCGGACGCCAGAAGCTGCATAAAAGCGCAGAAAAAGACGAAGCAGCTGATCGCTCCCCCGGTTTTCCGCACAATTAAAAAGTTCTGTCTGTTTGCTATGTAAAATGCTGTTCCAAAGAAGATCAGAACCGGTGCTGCCCACTCTGTCACGCCGAAAAGGCCGAAAAAGAAGTCGCAGACAGCCTGTCCGATCACGCCGCCCATACCGAAATTACTGAGCATCAGCAGAATCGAAACAGCAAGCACGGAAAGCAGAATAATTTCTGCGCGCACTCCCTCGTCCATCGGCTCACGGACTGTGTTTTTCCTTGTGCCGGAGGTACGTTTTGCGGTACTGCTCTTTTTCGCCGTTGTTTTTCTGGCCGTTGTTTGGGTCTGTTTCTTTTTTGCTGTTCCGGAAGCAGAAGTTTTTTTCTTTGTCTTCCCGCTTCCCTTTGTTGTATTTGCCATGCAGAACTTCTCCCCTTTCTCGTATTACAGCAGAAAATATCCTGCAATGGAGAATGTCCCGACAAGAAGACAGTACAAAGCAAAATATTTCAGTTTCCGTTTTTTCACCACACGCATCAGAATGCGGATCGTAAAGTAACCGGCAAGTGCCGCCATGAAAACGCCGACCAGATATACCGGATGAAAAACAATTTTATTTTTTCCCATGGTCGCAATTTCAACGATCGTTGCCCCGATAATCGCCGGAACACTCACAATCAGAGAGTATTTCACAGCGTACGAACGGGTCATGCCGCCGATCACACACGCAGAAATAGTCGAACCAAGACGGGAAAGACCCGGAATCGTGGAAAAGCCTTGGAAGAATCCGGCAATCAGTGCATCTTTCGGCTTCAAATTTTTCTGCGTTTTTTCTCCCTCCGGAAGCATATCTGCCACCACAAGCAGAATCGCCGTCAGATACAGACCAACGCCAGGTGCCAGCAGATTCGAGGAGGTCAGTGTGACAAGGCTCTGAATCATGCCGCCGATTACAGCAGTCGGGATGGTGGTCAGAATCAGCAGGAAAGCAAGCATACGGTAGTTGCTGCCGAGTACCTTCCGGTACTGCTTTCTCTCCTGATGCTGACTGGAAAAGTGTTCCTTTAAATTATGAAACAGATCGATTATGATTCCGCACAGCGCGAGGAAGAGACGTTTCCATTCCTTCGAAAATGTGAGCAGAATTGCAATCATGGAGCCAAAGTGCAAAAGCACATTGAAAAACACCGTCTGCGTATCTTCGATCTTCATAAAGTGACGGAAGATAATCAGATGTGCGGAGCTGCTGATCGGCAGGAATTCCGTGATTCCCTGGATCAGGCCCAGAAATAAAGCTTCTATTACTGTCATTTTTTTATCCTGTTCCCTTATTTTTCTCTTTTGTGAAAGTCCGGACAAAACTTCCGTTCGAATTTTCACAGCGAACTCATTCTAACACAAAATCCCCTGAAACACAAGCCGCGCCGTGAAGTCAATTTTCTGTCCCTGCTGCCTTTTTCATCAGCTCATTCAGCTTTTCGAGCGCGCGGGCAATGCCGCCGACCTCGTCGATCAGGCCTTCTTCCACTGCCTGCGGGCCGTCCAGCATTGTTCCGACATCCTTGACCAGCATTTTCGTATCGAGCATCAGCTCCTCGAGCCGTTCCTTGGTGATTTTAGAATGGGCCGATACAAAACCTGTGATCCGATCCTGCGTCTTTTCCATATTACGGTACGTCTGTGCAACACCGATGAACATGCCGTTTGTACGCACCGGGTGAATGACCATGGTGGCACTCGGCACGATCAGCGAATAGTCTGCTGCAACGGCGAGCGGGACACCGATCGAATGACCACCCCCTAAAACGAGCGATACCGCAGGCTTTCGCATGGACGCAATCATCTCTGCAATTGCAAGACCGGCCTCCACATCTCCGCCTACGGTATTCAGGAGAATCAGAAGACCATCAATACTTTTGTCCTCCTCGGCACGGGCAAGAGCAGGGAGAATGTGCTCATAGCGCGTCGCTTTCGTGCGCTCGCCGAGTGATTCATGCCCCTCCACCTCGCCGATGATGGACAGCAGATAAATGTTGGTCTTCAGTTCTACAATATTTTCTTTTTCTGTCTGGTTTTTCTGTGATTCTGCCATACGGATTTCCTCTTTTCTGCTATTCCAAAATAGCTTCATCAGTATGCGCAGATTCTTATGATTCTATGTAATTTCCAGCGAAATTACTCGTCCAGATTGGTGTATACGTACTGTACGTCGTCGTCGTCATCCAGCAGATCCAGGGTACGGTTCAGATCTTTTAATGCCTGCGGATCGGTCAGCTCTACGTAGGTCTGTGGGATCATGGTAACGTCTGCCTCTGCCATGGCGATACCGTCTTTCTCCAGAGCCTCACGTACTGCGGAGAAGTCATCCGGATCGGTAATGATTTCGTAGCTGTCCTCTTCGTCTGCGAAGTCTTCTGCGCCTGCATCCAGAGCAAGCATCATCAGATCGTCAGCATCCATTTCGCACTCTTCTTTGTCGATGATGATCTGGCCTTTTTTGTCGAACATGTAGGATACGCATCCCGGTGTTCCAACGCTTCCGTTTCCTTTGGTGAAAGCGCTTCTTACGTTTGCTGCGGTACGGTTCTTGTTGTCGGTCAGAGTCTCTACGATGATCGCGATACCATTCGGGCCATAACCTTCGTAGGTGATACGCTCGTAGTTGTCTGCGTTTGCATCTCCGGCAGCTTTTTTAATACCGCGGTCGATGGTATCGTTCGGCATGTTGTTTGCTTTTGCTTTTGCGATAACGTCACGCAGCTTGCTGTTGTTTGCCGGATCCGGTCCGCCCTCTTTGACAGCGATTACGATCTCACGGCCGATGATGGTAAAGATTTTACCTTTTTTTGCGTCGTTTTTTTCTTTCTTATGCTTAATATTGGCAAATTTTGAATGTCCTGACATACCTCTTTTGTCTCCTTTATTTAAAGTATTACTTTTCTGTAAAAAGGTTTCCCCGAAAAACGGCAGAAGCCCATATAATATAGAATATAGCACGATCTTTCTCATTCGTCAACCGTGAACCGCGCCAAAAATACCCCTTATGTAGGCAGATCCAGGCTGATTTTCAGTGCTTCGTTCACAAGGGCCAGCTGTTCCGGCGTCAGATGACAGATTTTATCTTTCAGCCTTCTCTTATCGATCGTCCGAAGCTGTTCCAGTAAAATAACAGAATCCCGTACAATCCCATAGGCGGACGCTTCGATCTCAATGTGCGTCGGCAGCTTCGCCTTATTCATCCTCGATGTAATCGCCGCACAGATCACCGTCGGACTGTGCCGGTTGCCGATGTCATTCTGAATGATCAGCACCGGACGGACACCGCCCTGCTCACTTCCCACAACGGGCCGCAGGTCGGCATAATATACATCGCCACGCTTGATTACCACTTGTGCTCACTCTCCGATTCTTTCCGTTTTGCTTTCCCATACGATAACGATCCGGCGTTTTACGCCTTTTAAAATCGTTTCCATGTATTTAATATTGCCTGTTTTTCCGGAGGTATTCACAAATTTCATCCGGCGCTTCAAAAAAGTCCGCCCGGAGTTTTTTTGGGAACCCGTGATTCTGATCTGCTTTGCTCAGATTGACTGCAATCCTCTGATAATCTCGGATGCTGTTACATAGGAAGCACTGCTTTTTTCTTCCGCAGCCTCTCCCGCCTTTCCATGCGCATATGCCGCCAGTGCCGCTGTTTTGGCAAGGCTGATTTTTTTCTCGTTTTTTTCACACTGACGTTTTGCTGCAAAGGCGCCTGTGATTCCCGCGAGCACATCGCCGCTTCCCGCCGTCGCAAGCGCACTGCTTCCGCTTGTGTTTATGTAATACTGCTCACGCCCTTCCTCTGCTGTCACGGTTACGGAATCCTTTCGTACACAGCAGGCCTGGTATTTTTCGGCTGCCCTTCCGGCGCTTCCTGCCGGGTCACGCTGGCATTCTGCAATGGTCATGTGCAGCAGCCGTGCAAGCTCTCCTACATGAGGCGTTAAAATTTTTTCTGCCCGGCAGCCCGAAAGAATCTCTGCATCTTCTGCAATCAGGTTCAGCGCATCTGCATCCAGAACAAGAGGAACTTCTGTGTGCTGCACCGTAAAAACGAGCAGTTCTTTTGCCGTCCGGCTTTTGGAAAGTCCCGGTCCCGCAACAACAGCGTCCGCCCAGGCGAGATCCTGCAGCAGGGCTTCTTCCGGAAGCGGCTCATCCTCCTTCCAGAAATCCGCCATTGCTTCCGGCAGGGCACAGAAAAGCGGCGTACGGTTTCTTTCCTCTGTCACAACCTTTACCATGCCGGCACCGGATGCAAGGACTGCCCTGGCACACAAAACAGCGGCTCCGCACATGGCACCGGAACCGGCAAGTACCAGCACCTTTCCGAAGGTTCCCTTATTTCCCATCGGCGTGCGGGTAAGAAACCGGTCCAGATCTTCTTTTTCCACTGAACCGTACCAGGGCGTCTCCTCTTCTCCTGCATCAAAGCCGATTCCGATATCACGGACCAGGACCTCTCCGGCATATCGTTTTCCGGGATCAAAGAGAAGCCCTGGCTTTGCACAGGCAAATGTCACCGTGGCTCTGGCTTTCACCGCCGCATCAAGGACCTCTCCGGTATCCGTGTGGATCCCCGAAGGGATGTCCACGGCAAGAACAGGAACACCGCTTGCGCAGATTGCTTCCACTGCCCTCCGGTACTCCCCTGCCAGCGGACGGGATACGCCAATTCCAAAGATGGCATCTATGATAACAGTATATTCCCGGAAATCCGGATTCTTAACCTCACGGACCCCATAATTTTCCGCAATTTTCTTCTGTGCTCTCATGCCTTCACTGTATTTTTCCGGATTTCCAAGACAGAACAGTTCCGCATCCACCCCTTTCGTCTTTAAAATCCGTGCAATTGCCGCACCGTCCCCTCCATTATTTCCGGGACCGCACACAGCAAGGACTTTTCCTGTATCCCATGTTCCATTTTGAAGCTCCTCCACGCAGGACAGCGCTGCGCGCTCCATCAGTACCAGGGACGGTACCCCCATGGTTTCGATCGTATTGCGGTCTGCCTGCTTCATCTGTGCTGCTGTAAGAATCCGTTTCATCGCTTTTCCTCCTTTTCCTTCCTTATCCGGAAAGTGAACAGAAAAAGTCTCCGGTTTCCCGAAGACTCTCCTGCTTTTGTTTTGGTTTCTTAATTGTTCTTTGGATGCTCCGCCTCATATCTGGTCAGATTGTAGGAGAGACGCATCAGACTTTCGGAAAGATGGACGTTCTCGACGATCACATCTTTCGGAAGTTTTAAGTTTAGATCGGTATGTGCAAAATTCCAGATTGCTTTTACACCGTTGTCCACGAGAATCTCTGCCATCTCTACCGCTTTTGCTTTTGGCAGTGTCAAAGCCGCAATCTCTACATGGTGTTCCTTGATAAATTCCGGAAGCTCGTCCGCCATGCGGATTTCAATTCCGCGCACGGAGATTCCTTTTAATACCGGGTTGACGTCAAAAATACCGACCGTTTTGAATCCGCTTCTTTCAAAGGCCGCATAATTGGCAAGCGCCTGTCCCAGATTTCCGGCTCCGACAAAAATCATATTGTGGACTCTGTCCAGACCTAAGATTTTTCCAATCTCGCTGTACAGATACCGCACGTTATAACCATACCCCTGCTGGCCAAAGCCGCCGAAATTATTTAAGTCCTGGCGAATCTGGGAAGCTGTCACTTTCATCCGCTCGCTCAGCTCACCGGAAGAGATCCGTTCTACTCCGTCCTCCAGCAATTCGCCCAGGTAACGATAATATCTAGGAAGTCTTTTGATAACTGCCCGCGAAATTCCTTTTTCTTCCAAGATAAATTCCTCCTTATTTACACCTGCATATATTCATATTATATATGGTTGATAGAAAATTGTCAAAGATTTCTTGAAATTTTGTGTATTACTCTCTATAATAAGGATGGTGTGTTATGTCAAAATACAGAAATATGTTATCTGGAGGAACCACATGATTCTTGCATGTCAGAATATCTCGAAAGCATTCGGGACAACGGAAATTATCAAAAATGCATCTTTTCATATAGAAGAACGCGAAAAAGCCGCACTGGTCGGCATCAACGGTGCTGGAAAATCGACGCTGTTAAAAATCATCATCGGCGAAATGAGGGCCGATGAGGGAGAGGTCATCCTCTCCAAAGGAAAGACGATGGGCTATCTCGCCCAGCATCAGGATCTGACCGGACACCTTTCCATTTACCAGGAAGTGCTGACCGCGAAACAGAATCTGATCGATATGGAGGAACGCCTCCGTCAGATGGAAAGTGATATGAATACAAAATCCGGTGCAGAGCTGGATGAACTTCTTTCCACCTACACCCGCCTCTCCCATACCTTTGAACTGGAAAACGGATACGCGTACCGCAGTGAAGTCGTCGGTGTTTTAAAAGGTCTTGGCTTTTCCGAGAGCGATTTTGAAAAACAGGTGGACTCCCTCTCCGGCGGTCAGAAGACCCGCGTGGCACTTGGTAAACTGCTGCTTACCAAACCGGACATCATTCTGCTCGACGAGCCGACCAACCACCTCGATATGGACTCGATCTCCTGGCTCGAAACGTATCTTTTAAATTACAGCGGAGCCGTCCTGATCGTCTCCCATGACCGTTACTTTCTCGACCGCGTTGTCACAAAAGTCGTTGAAGTGGACAATAAAAAAGTAACAACTTTTGAGGGAAACTATACCGCCTACAGTCAGAAAAAAGCAATGCTCCGTGAAGCCGCTTACCATGCCTGGGTCAACCAGCAGCAGGAAATCCACCATCAGGAAGAAGTCATTGCAAAGCTGAAATCTTTCAACCGCGAGAAATCCATCAAACGCGCCGAGAGCCGTGAAAAAATGCTGGACAAAATGGATGTGCTGGAAAAGCCGACCGAAGTACGCTCCGATATGCGGATCCGTCTGGAACCGCGCATCACAAGCGGAAACGATGTGCTGACCGTCGAGCACCTCTCCAAAGCCTTCCCGGGACAGACGCTTTTCCAGGATCTGAATTTCGAAATCAAGCGCGGCGAGCGCGTGGCAATCATCGGAAACAACGGAACGGGAAAAACGACGATCTTAAAGATCTTAAACGAAGTCATCCGCCCGGATGCCGGCTCTTTTACACTTGGAAGCCGTGTACAGATCGGTTACTACGATCAGGAGCATCAGGTGCTCCACATGGAAAAGACCATTTTCCAGGAGATTTCCGACGCGTATCCATATCTGACAAACACCGAAATCCGAAATGTGCTGGCCGCCTTCCTGTTTACAAACGACGATGTCTTCCAACCGATTCATACCTTGAGCGGCGGTGAGCGCGGACGAATTTCCCTTGCCAAGCTGATGCTCTCGAACGCCAACTTCCTGATCCTCGACGAGCCGACCAACCACCTCGATATCGTCTCTAAAGAGATTCTGGAAAATGCACTGAAGGACTACACCGGAACGGTGCTATATGTCTCCCACGATCGTTATTTTATTAACCAGACCGCAACCCGGATTCTGGAGCTGACGGGACAGACACTCGTCAACTATATCGGAAATTACGATTACTATCTGGAGAAAAAAGAAGAGCTGACCCGCATCTATGCTCCTGCTGCCGATGCCGCCGCTCCGGAAGAAACAGCGGCTCCTTCCGAAGCCTCCTCCACAAAGCTGGACTGGAAAGCGCAGAAAGAAGAACAGGCACGTCTCCGCAAGAAAGAAAACGAGCTGAAAAAGACGGAGAAACGAATTGAAGAGCTTGAGACACGCGATTCGGAAATTGATGAGGAAATGTCGAAACCGGAAGTCGCAACGAATGTGGCAGAGTGTGTGAAATTAAGCAAAGAGAAAGCAGAGATTGCCGCGGAACTCGAAGAGCTGTATGAAAAATGGGAAGAGCTTGCCGAATAGACCTGGTTTTCCCCGGAAAAATTCAAAACAGAAAAAGCCGGTCCGGCGCATCCCTTTTTGCGGGAATGCCGGATCGGCTTTCTTTTTTGCTTCGTTTAATTATTTCTCCAGCTCCTCGCGGATGGCCAGGATGAAATCACGGCTGTTTAATACGGTCGGATTTTCCATGGTGGTGATCAGCGCAAGGTCTTTTGTCATTTTTCCACTCTCGATCGTTGCGATCGTTGCTTTTTCCAGACGGTCTGCAAATGCGGAAAGTTCTGCGTTTCCATCCATTTCCCCGCGTTTTCTGAGTGCGCCGGTCCATGCAAAAATGGTGGCCACGGAGTTGGTGGATGTCTCCTCACCTTTTAAGTGACGGTAATAGTGGCGCTGTACGGTTCCGTGCGCAGCCTCGTACTCGTAATATCCGTGCGGGGATACGAGAACAGAAGTCATCATCGCAAGGGAACCGAAGGCGGAGGATACCATGTCGCTCATGACATCGCCGTCGTAGTTCTTGCAGGCCCAGATAAAGCCGCCCTCTGCTTTCATGATGCGGGCAACGGCGTCGTCGATCAGAGTGTAGAAGTAGGTAATGCCTGCTTCTGCAAATTTCTCTTTGTACTCTGCATCGAAGATCTCCTGGAAGATATCCTTGAAGCGGTGATCATACTTCTTGGAAATCGTATCCTTGCTTGCAAACCACAGATCCTGTTTCGTGGACAGTGCGTACTCGAAACAGCTTCTCGCAAAGCTTTCTATGGAGTTATCCAGATTGTGCATGCCCTGAATGACACCGGCGCCGGTGAAGTTGTGGATCAGCTCTCTTGTCTCGGTGCCGTCCTCAGCCGTATAAACCAGCTCTGCTTTTCCCGGTCCCGGAATGCGCATTTCTGCATTTTTATAGACATCTCCGTATGCATGACGGGCAATCGTGATCGGTTTTTTCCAGTTGCGCACGCACGGCTCGATGCCTTTTACGACAATCGGGGTACGGAAAACGGTTCCGTCGAGCATGGCACGGATCGTTCCGTTCGGGCTCTTCCACATTTCTTTCAGATTGTACTCGGTCATACGCGCTGCATTCGGCGTAATGGTGGCACATTTGACTGCTACACCGTATTTCTTGGTAGCGTTTGCGGAATCTACGGTTACCTGATCGTTCGTCTCGTTTCTGTGTTCCAGTCCCAGATCGTAATATTCCGTTTTCAGGTCAATAAACGGGAGAAGCAGCTCATCTTTGATCATTTTCCAGAGAATTCTGGTCATCTCATCTCCATCCATCTCTACCAGAGGAGTGGTCATCTGAATTTTTTCCATAGTAGGCCTCCTTTTTCTATTCACGTTTATTGTATAAAGTATCCTATAGCTTGTCAAGTCAAAATTCGCCTGATTTTTTGGCATTTTCCCATAAATTCACACAATTTTTGCAGGATGAGAGGTGTTTTCCTTCATTTTTCTTTTTTTATGCTGCCGCACAGTGTCTCACAGAAGAGACAGAAAACGGTCTGTTTGAAGCATCCCATGCCCCTGACGGTTGCGCGGAAGGCCAAGGTCTCTCGCCGATTCGCAAAGCAGCATTTTCGCCTGGACATTTGTAAGATCCGGAACCCGTTCAAGTGCCAAAGCCACGGCTCCGGACACCCGCGGTGCCGCCATCGAGGTGCCGCTCTTCACCACATATTCCTTCCTGCTTCTTCCAGGCGCGCAGGAAATGAGACGTTTTCCAGGCGCGACAAGATCCGGTTTGCAGACGCAGTCCCGTGTCGGGCCGCATCCGGAGATTCCTCTTCTTGGCTCCAGCAGATCGCCCGCTCCCACGGTGATCACTTTTCTGCTGTTCCCCGGCGCCGTAATACTGCCCGGAGCGGGCCCCAGATTTCCGGCCGCTGTCACAACAGTGATCCCGTCATCCCAGGCGCGCTCCACCGCCTGTACTAGCAGATCATCCACCGTTTTTTCCTGCTCTGTTGTTCCCACTGAAATATTTAAAATGCGGATATTAAGTCTTATTCGCTCTTTGCACACCCAGTCAATCGCCGCGAGGATATCCTGCTTTCTTCCATTTCCCCTTCGGTCCAGAATCTTCACTACGACAAACCGGCATCCCGGTGCCGCACCCTGGTATTTTCCGCCGGACGCTCTTCCACTTCCGCCAAGGATACCACAGACATGCGTTCCGTGTCCATTGTCATCGTAAGGCGTCTCCCGCCCGTACACAAGATCCCGGAAGGCTACAATCCGGCCGTCAAAATCCATATGGGGAAAAATCCCTGTATCCAGCACGGCGGCTGTAATTCCTTTTCCTGTCAGATTTTCCTGCTCTTTCATCCATAAGCCCCTGTGTATTCTTATCTTATGGTATGCAAAAAAGGCTGCCTTTCGCAAAGAACAGCCTTTTTGTTTTTCTTTTCTATACTTAAAACTGAATCTGCTTTTCCCCTTTCCGTTTCCAGAGAGCTGCTGCAAGCGGGATGCCGCAGAGCTCAGCCAGGACAAAGGCGCCCCATATCAGATTCAGGTTTCCAAATCCTTTGAGAAGAAATGCAAACACCAGCGGCAGAATCGCCTGGCGTGTCATGGATATGTACATACTTTCTTTTCCAAGGGAAAGTCCCTGCAACGCCGCCTGATAGATCAGGCCTGGAATCGAAAGCAGATAGGCCACTGCCAGAATGCGGAGCGCCGGGACTCCAATGCGCATCAGATTGTCCGAGGCATCATATTGTATGTATGGCAATAAAAAACAGGAAGATATCTGCCAAAACCGTTTCGGTAAAGATCTTCCTGTCCTTTTTTCAGAAACTTTTCAAAAACATTACTTCTGCTGCTCCATTCGCTTCAATTCCGGCAGAACCAGAATCAGCATGGTGATAAAGCAGAGACTTCCGCCGATTACGTTTGATACCGGTTCGGCAAGGAAGACACCGTCCGTTCCCATGTGGAGTACGTACGGCATCAGATAGGTGAGCGGTACAACAATGAAGACTTTTCGGAGCAGGGAGAAAAAGATCGCCTGTTTCTTTTTATTCAGAGATTTGAATACGGTCTGTCCAATGTACTGCAGATCCATGAAAATGAATGCTGCAAAGTACTGCTTCAGAGCCGGAACCGCATCTGCGGTCAGTACCGCATCCGAACTGAAAATACCGATCAGCGCATGCGGCGCCAGAACAATCACGCTCCACATCACTGCGGTATAGCCGAGGATCATCGCACTCATGACACACATCGCCTTGCGCACGCGGGCCGGACGGCGTGCACCGTAATTATAGCTCAAAATTGGAGAAGTTCCCTCATTCATTGCATAGATCGGTGTCTCGACGAGCTGACGCACGCTCGATACGATCGTCATAACAGAGATGTAAATATCACCGCCGGTCACAGAAAGTACATTGTTGCAGCAGATCGTGACAAGGCTGTTGGTCAGCTGCATGATAAATCCGGCGGTACCGAGACTGACAATATTTTTCGCATAGCCTGCACACTCAGAAATTTCATCTTTCCGCACAAAGCGCACTTTCAGTTCCGATTTCCGGGTCAGGAAATACAGAACGAACACGGCGGAAAGTGTCTGGGAAATCACAGTTGCAATCGCAGCCCCCTGCACACCAAAACCAAATACAAAGATAAACAGCGGGTCAAGCAGCAGGTTTGCGACCGCTCCGATCGTGACGGAAAGCATGCCAACGGTCGAATAGCCCTGCGCGTTGATGAACGGGTTCATGCCGGTTGCCACCATCGACGGCAAAGTTCCGATCAGATAAATCATCATATAAGGATACGCGTATACCATCGCATCTGCCGATGCACCGAACAGCGACAGCAGTGGACGAGCAAACAAAAAGCCGATCACCATCAGTATGACAGCACAGACACATACCATGGAATACGACGTATTCATAATACGTTCCGCCTTTTTTTGATCATTCTTTCCACTCTCAATCGAAAACAGCGGAGCGCCGCCGCTTCCAAACAAGTTGCTGAATGCTGTGATGATAACGATCAGCGGAAAGCACAGACCGACTGCACCGAGTGCCGCCGTTCCTACCTCCGGGATCCGCGCGATGTAGACGCGGTCTACAATATTGTACAGCAGACTCAAAATCTGAGCAACCAGCATCGGGAGCGCTGCCCCGAAGATGTTTCCGGTTACGGTTCCATGTTCGAAATCAATTCGTTTCATTTGTTCCCTCATTCCCTTCTTTTTCACTTGCTTTTCAGTATAGCATGGCGTATTCTATATGTAAATTATTGTTTTTATATTGAAATTGAATAATTTTTATATAGTTTTTTCAGGAGGATTTTTATGGAACTTCGACAACTCGAATACTTCCGCGCCATCGTGGACGCGGGAACCATCAGCGGGGCGGCACGGGTGCTGCATATGACACAGCCGCCGTTAAGTTATCAGATCAAAATGCTGGAGGAAGAGCTTCAGGTGCCTCTTCTCATCCGCGGTACAAAGAAAATCACCCTGACCGAGGCAGGAAAAACACTGTATGAACAGGCAGGAACGCTTCTGATGCTTGCGGATCTCACCAGGCGCGAAGTCGTAAAATCCAGTCAGTCTGCGACACTCCACATCGGCATGACGCCATCCACCGTTTCGCTGCTCGCCGACTATCTCCTGCGATTTTCCCGGAAATACCCGCACATCCATTTTGATGTCCACGAGTTCTACCTTTGCTTTAAAAGACCAGCTCGAAAATCACATGGTGGATCTCACCACGCTCCGCACGCCAATCGTTTTAAATGGTTGCGAGACGAAGACCCTTTTAAAAGAGAGCATCACCGCCATGGCACTCCCTTCTCACCCGCTTTTTGCCGGGCGTGAAACCCTTTCGCTTACGGAACTTGCCGAGCAGCCGCTGATTCTGTCGAACCGCTACCGGAAATACATGCTCTCCGCTTTCGAGCAGGCGGGTCTGTTCTGCGATATCTATCTCACCTGCGAGGACGCCCGCACGGCAATGACAATGGCAGAAAAAGGCCTTGGCATCGCTCTTCTGCCGGCCTCCATGCTGAATCTTACCCATAAATTAAAGGCCTGCACCATCACAGATGCAGACCTTACAACCGAAATCCTGCTTGCCTGGCGCAAGGGGCGCCTTCCGTCTGAACTTCGGGCTTTTCTGGAATTGTGGGATGAAAATGACTCCCTCAATAATCAAATTCATGTTCCCCAACCGTAATCGTCTGCGTCAGTTTTTCATTCAGATACGGTTTACGAATCTCAATTAGATTCAGAACGGTGTAACCACGCTTTCCCAAAAATTCAATCATCCTGTGGTTATTGGGATGGACATAGTTGTAAACCGTATCGTTTCCATAAGAAGCTGCAATTTCTTCTGCCTTGCCATGCAGTGCGGCAGCAACTCCCTGCCGGCGGTACTCTTCTCTGACAAAGATGGATTCCACCCACACCACCTCGCTCTCAATACGACAGACAACATAACCTGCGTATTCGCCATGCACCGTGGCGGCAAACACTGGAAATCCTGCTAAAAGGTATTCCTTCATTTCTTCCCGTCCGTCTTCCACGTTCGGTTTTGATGCAATTCCTTTATAGGAACGCAGTTCTACTCGAAACAGCGCAACCATTTCTGCAAGGGCATCGTTTACCTGCCTGATTTCTACCAGTTCTATTTTTTTCATGGTTTCTCTCTCCTGCCACTGTCGTTCTTTTTCCTATTTGCAATTCGTCTCGCTGCTCATATCCGTGATCGAAGTATATCAGGCTTCTTTTCTCTTGCGAAACAAATATTCATCCAATTGTTTCCGAATCGTTTCCGGTATTTCTCTTGCCACCGGGCAGACCGCTGCGTTTGCGAATCTTCCGGTAAATACTGTCAGGAAATCAATATCTTTTTGCAGCTGCTCCATCGACATCACATCTTTGACATCGTAGCGGCAGTGAATCGGGGCGACATTTCCGTTGGCAATACGCGCAAACGAAACAGCCGGAACCCCATGATCGGCAAATGGTGTGGAATCACTGGAATAGACGCCGTTTTCTGCCGCAATTGGAAATCCAACTTCTGCAGCCATATAGCTGATGTAATGGGTAAGCTTTTCTTCTGCCGATACACAGGCGATAAATTTTCCCATATACGTTCCGATCATGTCCAGATTGATGTTCAGTACTGTTTGTCTCAGTTCTTTTTCATGATCTCTGACATACGCTTTTGATCCTAAAAGTCCTCTTTCTTCGCTTCCGCAGAATACAAACCGAAGACCATAATTCAGCTCTTTCCCTTTCATCTGCTCCATGATTCCAAGAAGCCCTGCGCATCCGCTCATGTTGTCATATGCACCATGCGAAAGCGATGTCGTATCATAATGCGCGCTTAAAACGATCCATTCTTCTCTTTTTCCCGGCAATTCTGCAATCACATTATGGGATTCTCCATCGTATTCCTTCTGCCGGATTTCCAGACGGATCTGTTTTACTTTATTTTTCACAAGTTCTACTGCCTGTGCGGAGTGAATCATAGCGCAGAGCACTTTCTTTTCCTCTCCGACAACGGCTTCCCGAAGATCTCTCTGATCAATGTCTGTATGTGGGTAATAGCTGTTTCCATATTGGAACAGAATCGCTTTCGCGCCTGCTTTCATCAAATCCTGGTACGCAAAAAATCCGATTCCCTGCGTATCCATCAGCACAATTTTATCTTTTGCACCGGCAACGGAAACCGGATCGGTTCCCGGCATATAGTAGAGTTCGCCTTCCACGCTTCCGCTTCCGCAGCATGTGAGCGCTTTGCATGGAATTCCCATCCCGTCTGCATACAAATGTGCCTCTTCGATTTCGCCCATTGCAACGCGGAAACTTTCCAGTTCTGCCGGGACTCCTAATGTCTCGCACTGCTCCTTTAAATAATTTGCAACCTGCAATTCTTCTTTTGTGCCGCTTGCATGCACAAAATCTGTCTGGTCAAAAATAGATTGTAATTTCATTATATTTACCTTCCCTTTCTTCCTTTAGTCAAGCGGATATTCGCAATCCGCTTTCGCTACTTGCTCATAACCAAAATCGAAATCCCATTTGTAAGCGCAAGCCAGATTTTCATGATTTACGCTTTTCCATGTTGCGCCCAAATATCAGAGAGACTCCATCAACCCTTTGATTCCCCGTTCTTTATAGATATCTTTATAGTATTGGACCTCATCTTTAATCAATTCATCGATCACCTGCATGCCAAGCAGTTCCACCGGCGCCTGGTCATCTGTGAGGATATAATTTCCTTTTTGATATTCTGTAAGATTTGAAGCAACTTCCTGCATCATATTTTTCAGATTTGCATTTGTAAGTTCGCCTGTATGCTTCGTCAGATTCTTTCCGATGTCCGGATCGTCCGACGCAAAGAGTTCCCGGTTGGATGATCCCGCCACATCGACGATAACCTCGGTAGTAAAGACACTTCCAATCGTATCTGAAAGGTACTGATTGATGTTTCCCTCTTTCGTTCCTCGCATATTCATATTTACCACCATGACGCCATCGTCCTTCAGATGCGATTTCACCAGCGCAAAGAACTCTTTCGAGGACATCTGGAATGGAATTGTGATGTCCTGATATGCATCAACCATAATCACATCATATGCTTTCTGCGAGGCGTTTAAAAACGCTCTTCCATCGTAAGTAGTCACCGGAACATCCTCTGAGAGTGAGAAATATTTCCGAGAGAGATCCGTGATCTTCTCATCAATTTCTACGCCTCGATATTCATGTCCCCAAAATATTTCCTGCACTGTGTGGCGTAGGTTCCCGTACCCATGCCAAGGATCAGCACATCCATCTGATCTGTCGGCTTGTCTTTGAGCATAAGCGGCGCCGCCATCGCATAATCATAGTACATTCCGGTCAGTTCATCCTGCTTCATATAGACAGACTGTACGCCAAACAGAACATTGGTAGACAATGCTACTCTCTCATCATTTTCGTACACCTGAAGATAGTTGTATACAGACTCTCCCTCATATGTCAGGTTGTTTTCCCAGAATGCGAAGGAATCGGAATAACCTGTTCCACAGCAGAACGCGAAAATAAGTACCGATGCAATCACTTTCTTTTTCCCTGCTTTTCCATCACAAAATACACGATGGATAACGCAAGTAAAATTCCCGCAAAGATCAGAAAAGTGATCGATGTTCCAACCGCAGGGATCGTAACAAACGTCGGCACAAAGGTACCAATAATGCTGCCGATCGTATTGAATGCTCCCAGTGTTCCCACCGTTTTTCCGTTATCATCCAGATTGCTCACCGAATATTTGACCAGCGACGGAGTTACCGTACCCAGTAAAAATAACGGGAACACAAAAATTACCATACAGGCCACAAACGCAGCCAGGATCAGAAAATTGTTATTTACGGAAAAAATCAGAACCGCAGAAATGCCAACAATGATATATTTTCCGACCACGGGAATTAACGCAATCCATAAAGCAGCTACGATGATACGTCCATAGAGCTTGTCCGGATTGGGCGACTTGTCCGCCGTTCTGCCTCCATAGATATTTCCCAGTGCCATAGCAATCATGATGGTTCCGATGATGATCGTCCATACAATCTGTGAAGAACTAAAATACGGGGCAAGCAGCCTGCTCGCACCAAGTTCTACCGCCATCACAGACATTCCGGAAAAAAATTCTGTCAGATACAAAAATAACTTGTTTTTTAAGATGCCACGATTTTTTCTTTCCATGTCGACTCCTTTTTTATTTTATCTTTTTGCTGCCATCATGCCGGCAAAAGAGTGAAACATACCGCAAAATGGAACGCACAGAATGCGGAAATGATTTTTCAAACGCGCTCTACTATCATACTATAGACTTCTTTGGAATTTTGCAATATATTTTTCCATGACTCTTAATGTCCAAACAGCCATCCCATAATTTTTTCATCCCGACAGAACAGATAACCGCCTCCGTGCTGATAAGTCACTTTCGTTCCTGCAAAGTAATTTTTCTCTTTTATATCCAGTACCAGCAAATTGTCTATTTCGGATTTTGCTAAACCCTGCTCTGCATACAGCTCATATAAAATCTGATACGCTTCTTTAAACGGTTCTGATCCATAATATTCATCACTTTCGCCAATCACAAAATAGACCGGTGTTTTTGCCTCTGTCACCGGTTCATATACTCCATCCCATTTGGAGCTGCACATGAGCGCTGCAGTAAACAGTTCCGGCTTTTTTCCCAGGATCAGCGCCAGCGTTTCTCCTCCGCCGGAATAGCCGTTACTATATACTTTTCCGGATTGATCTTATAATTCTCAAGAAGATACTACGTCAGCTCGATTGCCTGATCCGCGGATGTCTCACCCCAGTCATTTAACTGCGGTGCTACGATAATTATCTCCGAATTGTATTTTTGTGCCTCAAAACCAAAATCCTCTGTCCTGATATTTTCCCCCACACCTTGAAAGTACAGTCCCTGATAGCCGGGCAGTGTTACATATAATGCATATTCTTTTGTTCCGTCATAAGAATCCGGAATATATACATTATAATGAATATCCCCCTCCTGCTCCGAATGCAGGACACAATCCAGGATAAATCCCCGGTATTTCTCACTTCCTATGGTAACATTTTCCACTTTTTCCGGTTCTGCTGCCCCTTCTGATGCTGCTGTTCTTTCTGTTTCTTCCAGCTCTGTCATTTCTTCTGTATCCTTTGAATCCTCTATCTGTTCAGATCCCGCTGCCGGAACATCCATATTCCTTTTTCCAGCGCTTTTAAAAAACTGTCTGGATAGCAGAAGCGATATAGCAAAAATAGCAAAGCAAACCGTAATCAGCATTATTTTTCTTTTTGTCATAATGTGAATTCCTCCTTTTTTTACTATTTTTAATCATAGCAAAACGAGACCTCCATAAGAAGTCTCGTTTTTTTTCAGTCATAACCTTTCCGTTTATTCTTCTGGTCAAAGCTCTACCACTTTCGTTGCCAGCTTTTTGGCAAACCTTGCATCATGCTCCACGATCAGCATCGTTGGCTGGAACTGCGCAATCAGTTTCTCAATCTGCATCCGTGAAAATACATCAATATAATTCAGCGGTTCATCCCACAGATAGAGATACGCAGGTGTTAAAAGGCTGGCAGCAATCAATACTTTTTTCTTCTGTCCCTCGGAAAATTCCTCCATGTTTTTTACAAACTGTTCTCTGTCCAGATCCAGGCTGCGCAACATGGAAAGGAGCATTGGCTCATCAATTTCCTGCTTTTTGGCAAATTCTTTCAGCGTTCCGGACAGATGCGAGGTATCCTGGTTGATATAGGAAATAACGAGATTTGAGGCAATCGAACAGGTACCCGTTGCCATTATATTTTCGCCGGAAAGATTTTCGCATCCGGACATCGTAATTTTCCGCTTTTCGATTCCGCCATTGGAAGAATTTTGCAGGTTCTGCGTCAGAATATACTTGATCAGGCTGGATTTTCCACAGCCATTTTTTCCTTTCAGAAAAACACGGTCTCCTTGTTTCAGTTCAAAATTCAATCCGGTGATCACATGTTCTTTTCCATCCCGATATTTTAAGGAAAAATCCCTGCATTCGATCAGCCGTTCTTTGTAATGGGAAAGCGGCATAATCTTTAAATCTTTTACCGTTTCGATATCTTTTAACAGCCCTTCCTTTTTCTCGATCTCCCGGTCCATTCTCTCCTCGTACGCTTTGACGCGCGACTGCATTTTCTTCGTCTTTGCTCCGATATACGATCGTGTCGATATCGATCTGTCATGTTCTTTGGCTGGATCATACCCAATCTTGGTATTTTCATTTTTTTCTGCCCAGCGCGAAGAACGGTCGGCGGCTGCCTTTAGTTTTCCAATTTCTTTTACATGTTTTTCATGTTCCATTCTGGCGAAGTTGTCTGCTTTTTCCTTATTTTCCCACCAGCTGGAAAAATTGCCGCTCTGCACTTCGATCGAGGCCCGGTTTAAAACCAGCACATGATCGATACAGGCGTCCAGCAGATCCCTGTCGTGGGATACCAGAATAAATCCTTTTTTTGACGCCAGATATTTTTTGATAATCTCTCTGGCGTCCTGATCCAAATGGTTGGTGGGTTCATCGATCAGCAGAAAATCATTTTCACCGGAAAAAAGGACTGCAAGCATGACCCTGGTCCGCTCCCCAAAGCTTAACGTACCAAATGGTCTGTACAAAAGTTCTGCGTCCATATCCACTTTTTCCAATTCACAAAGAACTCTCCAGCTCTCTACTCCCGCTTTCCAGTCTTCCATCAGCTCCGCTGCTGTCCGTTCCAGATCTTTTTGTTTCACCGGATACGGAAAATAATCGAAGACAACCGATCGGGTGATCGCTCCCTGGTATTCGTATTTTCCCAGGAGTAACTGAAGAAACGTTGTCTTTCCCTTTCCGTTTCTTCCCACAAAACCAAGCTTCCAGCTAGTGTCGATTGAAAACGATACATTTTCAAAGATTGTATCATAACTTCCTTCATACCCAAAGGTTAGATTACTGACATTGATCTGTGCCATAAAAACTCCCTTCTGCCTGTTTTTCTTTTTCTCACGGCATAAAAAATTCTGCCTAGAGTATTTAAAAAGCGAGCCCGCTTTGCGTACGCAAAACAGACCCGCATCCTAAACAGACACAGCGTGCATGGCACTGGTGTCGGAACATAACGAATCGTCTAAGTATCTAATTTAAGCGTACACAAAATAACCCGTTTCAAACAGGTCTTACCAAAATACAATTGTGTTTTCCAGCTTAAATTATTTCAGATACATTCCCTCACCTTTACACGTTCATGTTCTTTCTTTTTTCTATTCATGCTTTAAAGCGTCTTCGAAAAGCATTTTTCAAATATGCTCTATGCATAGTTGGACAATATCACAGATTTGCTGATCTGTCAATGCCAAACTAATTTCTCAGCATCTTTCCATTTTACATAAAAATAGTACAAGACCTTCCAAAAATGCCAGATCTCTGGGCTGGAACATCCTTTTCCACTCAGAAAAAATCCCCATGCCGGATCAAATGCCCGGGTTCAGCTACCAGAAACTGCTCATCCCATTCTCCCGACACCAGTTTTTCCAGGATTCGGTTACTTCCCTGCACATAGTCCAACGCTGCATGAATCATATCTGCATTTTTCTGCGCCTGCTCCGCATACGCAAGTTCATAACAATCATTATACCCGGTATCAATGATATCCAGAAAATAATACTGGTCAAACCACATGTGGAACAACGTTTCTTCATCTAGTCCCTGAAATTCCTTGGATGCTTTCCGATAATCTTTCAATAGTGATAACACAGAAAATTTTTCGGGCTCATCCTCATAAAGATACAGATGCCCGCTCTCCTTGCGGTTGGGGATGTACCGGTCATCTGTGGCTAAAAGCAGGGACACACAATCATCTACTCTTGGAATCACAGTCCTTACCTGTGCCCGCACCTGGTCCCAAACTCCTCCGCAAAATCCCATGGCAGCCAGAATCGTATCCGGCTTCCTTTTTCTTTTTTCCAGTTCCTGCCAGATCACCGTTTTCATAGTCGCCGGCTCTACGTGATAGATCCGGTCAATGACTATAATCGGATAATTGGTATGCATCTTCTCCTGTGCCCGTTTCACATAACGTTCCAGCGAACTGCAAGTCAAAATGACGGTTTCTTTTTCCATATTCGTGCTCCTCGTACAATATATAAAAATTGATTTATCTGCGTCGTTTACCGTAAGTTTTTCTTTCTATGTTATACTACAATAGTTTTGATGTTGGGGTCAAAACCATAAATAACTTTGTCCTCTATTTCTATAAAGAGTTTTCTGAAATTCAATGCTGCTATCTTGGAACCGAAAAAGAACTTGCCCCGCTGTTTCCCACGAGGTATCTTTTCCAAGTGGTAATTCTTGCGTATATTCGATGGAACAGTTTCCACTCCATTACGCAGCCTTGTATAATTTTTGAATTCTTTGCTATTCATGTTCCGTTGGATTTTCGCACGTTCATGCGCTGCTTTGGATGTTACTATTTTTGCAACCTTCTTAAAGATCTTCGGCTTGCATTGATCCTGCTACGGACAGTTGGCACACTGCTCATGCAGAGAGGAAACGGCACACTGATTGCTTGGTTTCATATAAGAACAGCTTTTCGGTGCATGGCCGGCTGGACATCGGAGGACTTTTGTTCCCTCTTCGTTGAATTCAAAATCAGCAAGGATATCCGGAGCCGGTTTCTCCGTCAGACTTGTGGTAATCAGTTCTACGTTTTTATGAGCTGCAAGTTGTGTGTTTTCTGTTCCACTATATGCTCCATCCGTGACTATAACAGTCCGTTCTTCCTGGTTATCCATCTGCGCAAGGTGCTCCTGGATAAACTGACTGTCACTATGGTTGTTTTGCTCATACTGGTACTCTGTTACAACAGAACCATTGGCTCCAACGGATTCTTCAAGATTAGCAGCATATCCTCGATGCTCTTTTCCTGCTTTATTCCGGAATGTCGCTTCAGGGTCAGAAGGATTCTGCAGCATGGTTGATTTCATGCCGCCGTCTTCTTTCGTGCGGAGTCTTCGGTTTTCATTTTCAACAATGGTCTGTTCTGACAGGCATCTGACAAACAGATCATACTCTGTTGAATCATTGTAATCAGACTCACACAGGGCAAGAAGTTTATCCGCATCCGTTAAGAGCTGCTTCATGCGCTCATCTGCATCGGTACTGCGCTGATGATAAATCACTCTGTTAAAATCGTTAGGATCGATATAATGTTTTAAATCGTCAGACAGAGCGGAACCATTGATTTTATTCACATACATCACCAGCTTTGCAATGCAGGTGTATATCAGTTCCATTCGGCTGAGCCTGCGGACGTTGGATTCGATCATCATGGAATCCATACGCCTGACTTTACCGCTGATTCCCACCAGTTTTGCAATGGAAGCACTTAAATCTTTCACACAATCATGATAAAGATCCTTGTTGTGAAGTGTTTCATAATCATAGCACCTCTTGGGGAAACGGCTTAAGGTCTTGTCACTCAAAGACTGTTCTTCAAAACTTGTTGTGTGCAGTGCGTACTGAATTCGAAAATCCAGCATAAGATTTTCGACCATCTCGTCATCGGAATAATCAAAAAGCTCTTTGATAATGAGCGCACCAACAATCACGTTGACCGGAGTATTCGGTCTGGATGCCTTATCGCTGTATAAGACAGAAAAACGCTTTTCATCAATGGCAGGAAATATTTCATCGGCAAAGACTTTTGCCCAGGATTTTTCCAATGCTTTTTGTTCTCTGGCAGTTAATCCAGAAAAACTATCTGTAAATGACATTTGCTGGTAAGTATTTTCTTTGAATGACATAGAGATTGCCTTCTTTCCTACTAAGATATCTCTATTATACAGCAAGTAAACCATTTAGGCTTGTATTTACTACAAAATATATGAACTTTTCAAGGTACTATAGAGGGGCTTTTGACCCCAACATCATAGTTTTAAAATAATATAAAGCAAACGGATAAAAATATTTTCTCCGTCATAAACTTCAAAAAGAGAGGGAAAAACTTATGATTTTTTATTTTACCGGAACTGGTAATTCGCTTTGGGCTGCAAAAGAAATTGGAAAAGAGCTGAATCAGCCTGTTGAGAATATTATAAAACAGAAAGCAATTTTTTCTGCAAAAACGATATAATCGGTTTTGTCTTTCCTACCTACATGAGCGATCTGCCATGGATTGTAAAAGAATTTTTATTGAAGTTAACGGTCAATCCTGACTGCTATACTTTTGTCGTCATGACTTCTAACAATGGAAAAAGCGGAAATTCTTTTGTCAGCCTAAGTCAGGCACTTTCCCGCAGCGGTGCAAACCTGTCGGCTGTCTTTGATCTGCAGATGCCAGGCAACTGTTTAATCAGCTCAGAGCAGGAAAATCTGGAACGACTGAAAAAAGCACCGGAACGGTTAAAATCTATCATATCTTTTATAAAAGAACAAAAAACAAACTTTACATCTGACGGAAGTCTGCCAAAAGAAGATTTTGTTACTGCATCGTATTTTTATGGAGGACATTCCTGTGCAGCCTGTTATGCCTGTCTTCACTGGTGTCCCAAGAATGCTACCCTGCTTAAAGTTCCATTTTTGAAACATCGTCCGCAGTATCATCATCCAGATGTAACGCTGGCGGAAATCAAAGAATAAGTCTGTAAACGGCGCCCCCGGTCCTGCATCCAAATGATCTGCAGGGCCGGGGCGCTTTGCAATTTATGTGCGTGTAAGATGTTGGCTTTTTATTTTCGCTCCGTCTCGCATACGATGATATGTTTGCTCTTCTCATACCCGGGAACTTTCCGGTCCGTGATAAAAATCGGTTTTTCAAAGTCTGCGAAGGTAACGGAACTGATGCTGTTAAATTTGCTTGCGTCACAGAGGACGTAGCACTGGCGGCACTGCTCCATGGCGGTCTTTTTGATTACTGCTTCATTGACATCCGGCGTTGTGCAGCCGCTTCTTCTTGTGACACCGTTGGTGCCGAAAAAGCCTTTGGTGAAGTGGTATTCCTGAATCGTGCGGATTGCCTGGTTTCCGACGACGGCTTCTGTGGAGCTTTTGAGCTCGCCGCCTACCAGAATGACCTTAAACCCGCGTGATGCCAGCCGCCGTGCGTGGTCAACGGCGTTTGTCACGAAAACGGCGGAGGTTGCCCGGATGAAATCGATCATATGCGCCGTTGTCGTTCCCGCGTCGAGAAAGACGAAATCGTCCGGCTCGATGAGGGATGCCGCATATTCTGCGATTTTCCGTTTGGCATCGCAGTTCAGCTCATTTTTCTGTGCAACGGTGTACTCGTGTGCCGTCACCTTCTGGCCGGCTTCCACGGCGCCGCCGAATACCTTTTCCAGCTTGCCCTCCTTGTCGAGCGCTGTGATATCGCGGCGTACCGTGGACTCCGATGTATCGAGAAGATCCCGGACTTCCGTCACGGTGATGCTTCCCTTTTCTTTTAACAGTTTCAAAATTATCTCATGTCTCTGCTGTGTTAACATTTCTTTCCTGCCTTATATTCTGCCACGTTTGTTTCCAGAATGATCTTGCGGAGCGGAAGGATGCTTCCCGGAGAAACGGAAAGTTCATCTACGCCCATCGCAAGGAACTCTTTTGTCAGCTCCTGGTCAGCGCCGAGTTCGCCGCAGATACCGGCCCAGATGCCGGCTTTGTGTGCATTCTCCACAACCATCTGAATCATGCGCAGGATCGCCGGGTGATGCGGATCAAAGAACGGATCCAGCTTTGTGTTCTGGCGGTCGATCGCGAGGGTGTACTGACTGAGGTCGTTCGTTCCGATACTGAAGAAATCAACCTCTTTTGCCAGCTCATCGCTGATGATGGCAGCCGCCGGGGTCTCGATCATGATACCCTGCTCTGGATTTCCGTACTCAATGCCCTGCTCAGCGAGAGAAGCTTTTACTTCCTCCACAATCGCTTTGATCTGGCGAACCTCGCCGACACTTGTGATCATTGGATACATAATGGCAATTTTTCCATATGCGCTTGCGCGGAACAGCGCGCGAAGCTGTGTCTTGAAGATCTCCGGCCGCGTCAGGCAGATGCGGATCGCACGGCAGCCAAGTGCCGGGTTCTCCTCTTTTTCCATCTCGAAATAATCGCACTGTTTATCGGCACCGATATCGAGGGTACGGATGATGACGCGTTTTCCCGCCATCGTCTCTGCTGCCTGTTTGTAGATACGGAACTGCTCCTCCTCTGTTGGATAGTGATCCTGCTCAAGATAGATAACTCGCTTCGGAACAGGCCGATGCCGCCCGCGTCGTTCTGCATGACAGCCGCAAGGTCTTTGATGTTTCCAATATTAGCATACAGCAGAATTTTCTGTCCGTCCAGTGTAATATTTTCTTTTCCCTTTAAGGTGAGGAGCAGTTTTTTCTTTTCCTCCTCCTCGGTGCGACGCTTCTGCATGGCAGCAAGAGTCTCCTCGTCCGGATCAACATAGATGGTTCCATCGGATCCGTCCACGATGCCGAGCTTTCCGTCTACGCTCTCATCCAGCGGAAGCGGTGTTCCGACCAGTGCCGGAATCGCCATGGTTCTTGCAAGGATAGCGGTGTGGGAATTTAAAGAACCGTGTACGGTAACAAAAGAAAGAACTTTGTCCTTATCCATCTGTACCGTCTCAGACGGCGCAAGGTCATCTGCCACGATGATCGCCGGTTCGTCGTTTAAGGATGCGTCGGTGTCGTCTCCGTTTAAGATGGAGATCAGACGCTCGGAAATATCCTTTACGTCTGCCGCGCGCTCTCTCATGTAATCATCGTCCATGGCAGAAAACATCTGCGCAAAGTTGTCGCCTGTCGTTGCAACGGCATACTCAGCGTTGACGCCCTGGCTCTTGATAATATTCTCGACGGACTCGTTGTAGCCGTCGTCCTCCATCATCATCTGATGTACCTCGAAGATCGCTGCATTGGCCTCGCCAACCTCTTTGCATGCTTTTTCATACAGAACGCCAAGCTGTGCGATTCCTTTTGCCTTTGCTTCCTCAAACCGTGCCATCTCCGCATCCGGATTTTCTACTTTCACACGTTTTACCTGACGCTCATTCTTTTTGTATACGCGGATCTTTCCGATCGCAATGCCGGAAAATACGCTTTTTCCCTGATAAATCTGCATAAGTTTTCTCCACCTTTGTTCTCGATATCCGAATTTTCTGTCCAGACAGCCGGAGCGTGTTTAAAAAGGATTTCTTAGTTTCAGAAAGTTTTTCAAACACGCTCCTGCCGATTACTATATTGTAATTCTCCAGAGCCCCATCTCAATTCCGCTTACGCTCCATTTCGATGTGGCTTCTCGCCATATGGAATTCCAGAAAAAGCACTCATTCATGCAAGCATGATTCGCACTTTTTTCTTCCATTCCGCATGGCTCTGTAGAATTACAAGTTCTCTTTCATGAAATTGCTGATTGCTTCGTATGCAGCATCTTCATCTGCTCCATCGAAGGTCAGGGTAACTTCTTCGCCCTGTTTTACAGCCAGTCCCATGATGCCGAAGATGGCTTTGCAGTTCATGGCTTTTCCGTCTTTTGCGATCTTGATATCACAGGAAAATTCTTTGACTGCTTTTACCAGCATTCCTGCCGGACGAGCGTGGATTCCTTCTGGATCTGTTACAACATACTTAAATTCTTTCATGATTTTTTCCTCCCATAGGATCTTTGATATTTTTATTTTTACTTTGTTTTCTGCCTTTTTTCTACTCTTTTATGCAACTTTTTTCTTTAAAACTCCAAGCAGAACTGCGGATACCACTGTTCCGATGACAACTGCCACCAGATAAAGCAGCGCATTTCCCATAACCGGTACAACGAAGATGCCGCCGTGCGGTGCCATTAAGGTACAGCCAAATGCCATGGAGAGCGCACCTGCGAGGCCAGAGCCGATGATGCAGGCCGGAAGAACGTGGATCGGGTCTGCTGCTGCGAATGGAATCGCACCCTCAGTGATGAAGGCGAGTCCCATGATGAAGTTGGTCGGACCGGATTCTCTTTCTTCTTTTGTAAATTTATCTTTGAACAGCAGGGTTGCAAGTGCAATCGCACACGGAGGAACCATACCGCCGATCATAACGGATGCCATAATGTCGTAGTTTCCTGCTGCGATGGCTGCTGTTCCGAATACGTAAGCTGCTTTGTTGAACGGGCCGCCCATGTCGATGGCCATCATGCCGCCGAGGATCATGCCAAGGATCAGCTTGCTGGATCCGCCCATGGAAGCAAGACCATTGTTCAGTACCGTGTTGACGGTTCCCATGATCGGCTCTACAATGAAGAGCATCAGAAGTCCCATCGCAAGGATGCCGACTACCGGGTAAATCAGAACCGGCGCAATCTTTTCGAGTGCTTCCGGAAGTTTCTCACATGCTTTGCGGAGGCCAAGGATAATGTAGCCTGCTGCAAAACCGGCAACGAGTGCTCCAAGGAAACCGGAGGTTCCGCTCGATGCCATCATACCGCCGACAAAACCAAGGGCAAGTGCCGGCCGGTCGCCGATTGCCATGGCGATGTAGCCTGCAAGAACCGGGAGCATGAAGCCGAATGCCACGCCGCCGATCTGTTTGAACATCGCTGCAGCCGGGGTAATCGTACCGAAGTTTGATCTGGCTGCGGCATCAAGGGAGTTCATATCAACAAGAAGTCCGTCGATCAGGAATGCGATTGCGATCAGAATACCGCCGCCGACAACGAACGGAAGCATATGGGAAACACCATTCATCAGCTGGGTGTACAGCTGGTGGCCGATACCGCCGCTGTTCTTCTTCGTGCTTGCTGCGGCTGTCTGCGCATTGCCGCTCTTGTAAACCGGTGCGTTTCCGGACATCGCAAGCTCGATCAGCTCATCTGCTTTGCTGATACCGTCGGATACCTGGCGCTGAATGACTTTCTTTCCGTCGAAACGATCCATCGGAACCTGTGCGTCGGCTGCAACGATGATGCAGTCCGCATCGGCGATTTCCTGTGCAGTCAGCACGTTTTTCGCTCCGCCGGAGCCTCGTGTCTCGACTTTTACGAAGCATCCTTTTGCTTTCGCTGCTTTCTCGATTCCCTCGGCTGCCATGTAAGTGTGGGCAATACCGGTCGGGCAGGAAGTAACGGCGAGAATCTTCACCTGATTTTCTTTTGCTTCCACCGGCTCTGCAAGACGCTCATCTACGCTCTTTTTCTCTTCATCGGCGCGGTCGATAATGGCAAGGAACTCTTCCGGTGTCCTTGCGTTTCGAAGGCTCTTGGTGAACTCTTCATCCATCAGCATCATGGAAAGTTTACTTAAGACATCGAGGTGAACGTTGTCTTTTGTGTTCGGCGCTGCGATGAGGAACAGCAGGGTGACCGGCTCTCCATCGAGAGAATCAAAATCAACGCCGTTCGGGATCACCATGGCTGCAAGGCCCGGTTTGTTTACTGCATCACATTTTCCGTGCGGAATCGCAATTCCCTCTCCGATTCCTGTGGTGCTCTCTTCTTCTCTTGCGTAAACCTGTGCACGGTACGCATCTTCGTCTGTGATCTTTCCGCTTTTGACCATCAGCGCTACGGCTGCATCAAGCGTTTCCTGTTTGCTTTTCGGTGCGGCATCCAGCGCAATACTGCGGATGTCCAGCAACTCTGTGATTCTCATGAGACGTCCTCCCTTTTATTTTGTAATCTGTTCGTAGACAGATGCAATTTCCTCCCGGGTTGCAAGGTTTTCAGAAAAAGCACTTGCACTTCCCGCTGCGATTCCCATATGGAACGCATGGAGGTAATCTTCTTTTTCCATGTAGCCTGCCATGAATCCGGCTACCATCGAGTCTCCTGCGCCGACGCCGTTGATAAGCTTTCCTTTCGGGGCCGGAGCTTCAAAGACCTCACCGGATGCGGCAACGAGAACGGCTCCTTCGCCTGCCATGGAAACCAGAACGTTCTGTGCGCCCTTTTTCTGCAGCTGTTTTGCATACGGAACAACCGACTCTCTTGTCTTTAATTCCACACCGAAAATCTCGCCGAGTTCGTGATTGTTCGGTTTGATGAGGAACGGGTGGTACGGCAGAACCTTCATCAGCAGATCACGGGTCGCGTCTACGACGATGCGGATGCCCTTGCTGTCGAGCATTTCCATAATTTTCTGATAGGCATCATCTGCCATGGATGACGGGATGCTGCCTGCGAGGAAGAGAACGTCGCCCTCGCCGAGTGCGGAAAGCTGTTTCATCAGCTCTTCCACTTTTTTCTCCGGGATTTCGGGTCCCTGTCCGTTGATCTCAGTTCCGTCAATGCTCTTTAATTTGACGTTGATGCGGGAATATCCTTCTTCCAGCCAGATGCAGCCGTTTTTAATTCCCATCTGGTCGAGCCGTCCCGCGATTTCTTTTCCGGTAAAGCCTGCCAGAAATCCGAGCGCTGTGCTCTCAATTCCAAGGTTTCCAAGTACGGTCGATACGTTGATTCCTTTTCCGCCCGGAAGCATCAGCTCGGAGCTTGTGCGGTTGGTAAGGCCGAGCTTGAAGTCTTCCACCGATACAATGTAGTCCAGAGACGGATTGAATGTCACTGTGTAAATCATATTTCCCTCCTGCTTTATTTTGATCGTGTTTGCTTTGATAAGATTATCATATCGTCATATTCATTCAAAATCAATCATTAATATTTCATGAATTTTCCCTTCTCTTTTTATCACATTTGCATAAGTTTAGAGTTTTGTGACGGATTTTCCCGGTTTATCGCCCTGTTTTGACCGACTTTGACTGATCGTCATCTTTTCTTCCCTGTCACGCATTGATCACTTTATTCTCTCCATTTCGGTCATTTTTTATCAGACACTTTCTTTCTGTTCTCATTTTTGTACTTTACTTTTTCCGGATTTGGTACTAAAGTGAAGAGAAATCAAAAAAAGAATTTCCAGAAGAGGTGATTTTATTTGAAACGATACTATATTCTTCACTATTTTGATCCCGCCAATGTGGGCAGTTTTCTGCTTGTCTCACTGCTCGGCCTGATTCTGGTGCTTGCCCTTGTGCTTCTGATTGCAAAATTGCAGATTCAGCGGCAGCTAAAAGAGGAGACAGAGGAAAAAGCGAAAAAAATACGCCGGAAGAAACACCAGCGCAGGCAGTATCAGATTGTGGAAAGCTTTTATGAGCTGGTTTTCTCCGGCACTTCGATTCTTCTCTTCCTCTCCCTCTACTACATTATCGACGAGCGTCTGCCGCAGATTTCGATGTACTGGGAGAAGTATCAGGATGTGGTGCTTCTTGTCTTTATCGTGCTCTCCGTCTTTCTGACAAGCTGGCTCGATGTGGTTCTCGTAAAGCTCACGCATCTTGAGCCGGAGCAGAAAGCATCGGTGCGGCTGATTTCGGTCTTCTATATTGTACTGATTCTCCTGTACATCCGCTTTATCTACGAGGACACGAATTATGACGGGCTGATTCTCTATTTCCTGACGCTGACGGTCGGCCGCTTCCTGTATTTCGACTTTACGGTCAAGAGTTTTCTTGAAACGATGCGGGGCGTGTTGGAAAATCTACCGCTTCTTGTCATCATGAGCGCCTACTCCGGTTTCGTGTGCTGGTATGGGTTCCATGTTGGCTTTCTGCTGAAATCAAATGGCGTCATTTTGAGCACCTTTCTTGCCCATCTGTTTATGGACTGCTCGATCTTTCTGCTCCACAAGACAGGAATTTTAAAGCATGTGATACGAAAAATTTAAAACCGGCATTTTTTTACCAGCCATATATCAAAAGCTCTGCAGATCAGAATTTTGCATTTTCTGTTCTGCAGAGCTTTTCTTATTTAATGTTCTTTTTTACATGCCAAACAGCAGTGCAAAGCCATGTACGACAAAAGCTGCCAGCCAGGCGATCACACACTGGGAAACGACAACACCGGCTGCCCATCTGCCGCCAAGCTCCCGCTTGATGGAAGCGACTGCCGCCACACACGGCGTATAGAGGAGGCAGAAAACCAGAAGGCTTAATGCGGAAACCGGTGTCAGAATTTCGGTCAGCTGCGCGGTCGTGCCGAACAGTACGGAAAGTGTGGAGACGACACTCTCCTTTGCCATAAATCCGGTTAGAAGGGCGGTCGATACTCTCCAGTCTCCAAATCCAAGCGGCCGAAAAACCGGGGCGAGACGGCCGGAGACAACGGCGAGAATGCTGTCCTTGGAGTCCTCCACGACATTGAGATGCGTTCCAAAGGTCTGTAAAAACCAGATCACAATCGTGGCAACAAAAATGACGGTGAATGCCCGCTGCAGGAAGTCTTTTGCCTTATCCCACAAAAGCTGTCCGACATTTTTTGCCCCCGGCATGCGGTAGTTTGGAAGCTCCATGACAAACGGAACGGCTTCCCCCTGGAATAAAGTTCCCTGCATCAGCATCGCCATCAGGACAGCCATGAAGATACCACCGAAATACAGAAGAACCATCACAAGGGCACTGTATTTCGGGAAGAATGCGGCGGTAAAGAACGCGTAAATCGGAAGTTTTGCCGAACAGCTCATAAACGGAGTTAATAGGATCGTCATTTTCCGGTCACGCTCGGAAGGCAGGGTGCGGCTCGCCATGACGCCCGGCACGGTACAGCCAAAACCGACCAGCATCGGCACGATACTGCGGCCGGAGAGGCCGATTTTCCGGAGCAGCTTATCCATCACAAATGCCACGCGCGCCATATAGCCGCTGTCTTCCAGAATGGACAGGAAGAAAAACAGGGTGACGATGATCGGAAGGAAGCTTAAGACACTTCCGACGCCGTTAAAAATACCGTCAATCACAAGGGAATGAAGCACCGGATTGACGCCCCATGCTGTCATGGCGCTGTCCACGAGCTCGGTCAGTTTTCCGATCAGAACCTCCAGCACACTCTGCAGCGATGCTCCGATCACATGGAAGGTCAGGAAAAAGACAGCCGCCATAATCCCGGCAAAACATGGCAGAGCCGTATATTTTCCGGTCAGCACACGGTCAATTTTTGTGCTCCGCACATGCTCGCGGCTCTCTTTTGGTTTTACCACGGTCTCACGGCAGACTTTTTCAATAAAATTAAAACGCATATCCGCAATCGCCGCCGCGCGGTCCAGGCCGCGCTCCGTCTCCATCTGACAGACGATATGCTCGAGCATCTCTTTCTCGTTTTCATCGAGGGCCAGCTGCTCCAGGATCAGCGCATCGCCCTCTGCCAGCTTGCTCGCCGCAAACCGCACCGGAATATCCGCCCTTGCGGCGTGATCCTCGATCAGATGCATGATCGCATGCAACGCACGGTGGACGGCACCGCCGTGGTCATTCGCCTCACAGAAGTCCTTTCTGCCCGGTTTTTCCTGGTATTTGGCCACATGGACAGCATGGGCAACCAGTTCATCGATTCCCTCGTTTTTTGCAGCGGAAATCGGGATAACCGGGATGCCAAGTCTCTCTTCCATCTGGTTCACGAGCACAGAACCGCCGTTTTCGCGTACCTCATCCATCATGTTGAGGGCCAGTACCATCGGAACGTCGAGTTCCATCAGCTGCATCGTCAGATACAGGTTTCGTTCGATATTTGTCGCATCTACAATATTGATGATGCCGCGCGGATGCTCGTTCAGAACGAAATTCCGGGTGACGATCTCTTCGCTTGAATACGGCGACATCGAATAAATGCCGGGAAGATCGGTGACCAGCGTGTTTTTCTGGCCGCGGATTTCACCGTCCTTCCGGTCTACGGTCACGCCGGGGAAGTTTCCGACGTGCTGGTTGGATCCCGTTAATTGGTTGAACAGGGTGGTCTTGCCGCAGTTCTGGTTTCCGGCCAGCGCAAAGGACAACAGCTCTCCTTCCGGCAGCGGATGCTCCTCTGCCTTATTGTGGTACTTTCCGCCCTCTCCAAAGCCGGGATGCGGAATTGCTTTCGCATCCGGCTGCTCTTTTTCTTTTACAGCGTCCCGCATCTCATCAATGGCAATCCGTCCGGCATCGGCGAGGCGGAGTGTCAGTTCATAGCTGTGAATCCGCACTTCCACAGGGTCTCCCATCGGTGCATACTTTACCATCGTCACTTCCGCCCCCGGAATGATTCCCATATCTAGGAAGTGCTGCCGCAGCGCGCCCTCTCCTCCTACCGTGCGGACGGTCGCTGTTTTGCCGATCGGCAGTTCTTTCAGTGTCATATATTTCACTCCTTATTGATTCTCATTATCAATAGTAAGTATATGACACAATTCGACTGCGGTCAAGCAATTGCCATTATTTCTCTTTTTGTTTTTCTTCGAGCTTCTTCTGTACACTCGGAAACAGCTCCAGATCCGTGTGTGGGATTGCCTGGGCCGCTTTCATCATAGAGATGAAAGCGGCGACCTGGCCGAACTGGATGTAGACCATCTCGTCCAGAATGCGGTCAATATCGTCGATGCAGGTCCGATCCAGCAGGATTTTTTCTGCTCCCGCAAGCGACGTATTTCCGGCGCAGATCAGGCGGCTGCGGTCCATATCCGGGTACATGCCGATCGTGATGGCGGATTCCTTTGAAACGTGCTTTCCAAATGCACCAGCCGCGTAAAACCGGTCAATTTCTTCCATGGAAATGCCGGATTCACGCATCATGTACTCAACCATCGTGTAGGCCGCTGACTTTGTACGAAGGAATTCGGCGATATCACTCTGATAGAAGCACAGCCCTTCACTATATTCAACGCACCACTCTCCCGTCTCCGGGTCTTCCTTGATCTTTTCGGACCGCTCCGGCTGCAGGGTACCGAACAGGTTGATCCAGCCATTTAGGAATAATTCCGCGAGCAGATCGATAATGCCGGAACCGCAGATGCCCTTTGGCTTACCCTCTCCGATTACATGGCACTGGATTTTCCCGTCTTCTATTTTTACCGTATCAACAGCGCCTTCTGCAGCTCGCATGCCGGTTTTGACCACGCCGCCCTCGAGCGCCGGACCGGCAGCGCCTGCGCCGCAGAGCAGAAATTCCCGGTTTCCGACGACAAGCTCGCCGTTCGTTCCGATATCAAAAAAAACGCTGATCGTTTCTTTTTTATAGAGTTCCGTTGCGATCATACCGCTTAATATATCACCGCCCAGGTAATTGGATTTTCCCGGCACGCAGTAGACACATCCCTTCATGGGAAATCCCATCTCTTTCGCCGGAAGGAATCCGACGCGGTCTGCGCGCACGGCGTACGGGGATGAAAAGACGCAGAACGGATCCAGTCCCAGCAGGAAATGGATCATCGTTGTGTTGCCGGATACGACCATTGAGAGAACATCCGACGGCGCAATTCCTGTCTTTTGGCGAAGTTTTTCAAAGAGCAGTGTAAATGTCTCCATCGTACACGCACGGATGTCCTGCAGTACCTCCGGTTTATCCTTACAGGCAAAGATTCTCGTCAGAATATCGGTTCCATAGGCAGTCTGGCGGTTGTATTCGCTCTCCTCGGCAAGCACAGTACCGTCGCTGCAGTTTACCAGGCGCACAACGACGGTCGTACTTCCAAGATCAGCGGCATAGCCGTAATGCTCTGCTGCTGTATCGCCCGCTTCCAGATCAACCACCTGCCAGATGCTTCCATTCCATGCGAGGGAAACCGTTATGTTATAGTCTGCCTCATCGCAGATGGGATACAGTTTCTGCAGCGCTGGAAGGGTAAATGATGCGGTGATTCCTTTCTCTTTTAATGCATCCAGTATCCGCATCTGGCTGGAGCGGGCGTCCTCCTCCGTCGGCGGGACCAACCCCAGATACTGTTTCTGTGTTATTCCTCTATTCATTATTACTTCCTCATTTCCTGATCATTTTTCTGTTTCTTATTGTAGCACTTTTCTCTTTTCCAGAGAACTTATTTTTTTCACATTTTTACTACATTTCCATCACAGATTCCCATTATACTGCAAAGCATAGAAACAAAAAAGGAAGCAAACAAAACCGGAAGCCGATTCCGGAACACAGTTTAAAATACAGATACCAGAAAGGAAGCATTTATTATGATGGACTACAGAAACAACTACAATAACGAAAACGAAACCAATAATGAGAACATGATGGCAGCAGAGCAGAACAGCTTCAACGGAAAGAAACCTTCTTCCAAAAACAAAAAAGCTGCTAAGCTTGCAAAAAAAATCGGAGCCATCGCCTTAAGCGCAGTTCTGTTCGGCGGTGTTGCCGGCGGTACCTTCCAGGCAGTCAACCACTTTGCCGGAAGCACGACAGCCACTGCAACAACAACCACTGCACAGCAGACGACTTCCAACAGCAGCCTCTTAAAAGCCGCTGCCACATCCTCAAGCTCCACTTCCACCGGAACGATGGATGTTTCCACGATTGCGAAAAACGCAATGCCGTCGATCGTCTCCATCACAAACCAGTCCGTACAGGAAGTACAGAACTACTTCAGCATGTTCGGTTACGGTGCCCAGACTCCGCAGACCGAGGAGACCACAAGCTGCGGTTCCGGTATCATCATCGGAAAGAATGACACCGAGCTTCTGATCGTCACCAATAACCATGTAGTAGAAGATGCCGATACTCTTTCTGTTAGTTTTGTAAACAATCAGGTCTGCAAGGCAAATATCAAAGGTACCGATGCCGATAACGATCTTGCCGTCATCGCCGTTCCGCTCTCCGAGATCCCGGATGACACGATGAGCAGCATCGCTGTTGCCACGATGGGCGATTCTGATTCCGTTGAGGTCGGCGAGCAGGTCGTTGCGATCGGCAACGCACTCGGCTACGGCCAGTCCGTTACGACCGGTATCATCAGTGCTGCAAACCGTGTGATCGACAGCGATTCCTCTTCTGACGGAAGCTCCGATGGAACAACGGCAGATACTTCTTCCACTGATACAACCGGAAAGACCTACTTACAGACCGATGCAGCCATCAACCCTGGCAACAGCGGCGGCGCTCTTCTGAACATGAACGGAGAGGTCATCGGTATCAACTCCGCAAAACTTGCTTCTACAGAGGTAGAGGGCATGGGCTATGCAATCCCGGTCTCCCGTGTTTCCGATATCATTGAAAATCTGATGAATGAGCAGACCAGAACAAAGGTTGCCGCAGAAGATCAGGGAACGATCGGCATCAAATGCCTCGATGTCAGCAGCCAGATCCAGCAGGCATACAATATGCCGGCCGGCATCTATATCTCCGAAGTAACCTCCGGCGGTGCCGCTGAAAATGCAGGTCTGAAATCCGGATACGTTCTGACCAGCTTTGACGGACATTCCATCACCTCCACCAGCGAGCTGAAATCCCTGCTGCAGTATTACTCTGCCGGCGAAACCGTTGAGGTGGAAGTACAGGTTCCAGACAACGGATCCTATGAGACAAAGACCTTCTCACTGACCCTCGGAACGAGCACCAGCTCTTCAGATGATCAGCAGAGCGATTCCCAGCAGAATGCGGGTTCATCCCGCTCTGCAGAGGGTGGAAATACCCTGACCTCCGCTACTCCTTCGATCTGACTGCCCGCTCTCCCGTGAAAGAAATCCATAAATAAAAAACATCATAAGCATGAAAGAAAGGCCCCGAAACATAACTCCAATGTTTCGGGGCCTTTCTCCTATTCTCTTAATCCATTTCTTATTTTTCTGCTCCTGCAACTGCCTCGCGGGCTGCTTTCTCTTCCGGATCTTCATCCAGAATGGAGAATGCAATATTGGTTGCATGGTCCGCGACACGCTCGAGTCCGGATACAAGATCGGAGAAGATCATGCCGGCTTCCGGCGTACATTCGTTGCGGGTCAGACGCTCTACATGCTTCTGCTGCAGATCCCGCTCCTCCTGATCAATGGAATTTTCAATATCAATGATCTCCTGCAGGTGCTGCAGATCATTCTTTGCAAACATTTCGATCGACTCATCGAGAATTTTTAATACCATATCCAGCATCTCGGAAAGATCCAGTTCGCCCTGTTTGCTGAAGGTCACATTGTCATTCGTCATCTGCACAGCAGAATCTGCGACATTCTCGGCATGATCACCAATCCGCTCGATATCATTGACCACATGGAACAGCGCTCCGATGCGCATAACGTCTGATGTCGGCAGCGATGCCTGATTTAAGTGAACCAGATAGTTCGTAATCTCTTTGTTCAGGAAATTAATATTTTCCTCGACACGGTAGACCTCATCGATTTCTTTCTGATCGCGGGTCACCAGCGTATTCATCGCGCGAATCAGGTTGGTCTCTGCCATCTGTGCCATACGCTCCATCTCACGGACAGCCTGCAGAACTGCAGTCGTCGGGGACATCGCGTGTTTCGAGCTGATGTAGGCAAGCTCGAACTTTTTGTCTTCCTCGTCATTTCCGCGGATGATAAAGTACGTTGCCTTCACCAGAAGCGGGGTAAACGGCAGCATCAGGAGTACCTGGCATACTTTGATGATCGAGTTTGCATTTGCGATCATACGGCCTGCTTCGTTTCCGGAAATACCCATAAAGAAGTCAACTACCTGATTTCCAAACAGCAGGAAAATAATGGAGCAGACAATCGTTCCGGAGATGTTGAACAGCAGGTGGACACATGCCGCACGTTTTGCATCTTTTTTGCAGCCGAAGCTGGCAAGAATAGCGGACATCGTACATCCGATGTTGCATCCAAGCATCATAAACAGACAGATCGGAAGTCCCATCAAGCCCTCTCTTGCAAGAAGCATGATGATTCCGACCGTTGCAGAGTTACTCTGCAGAATCGCGGTAGCCACCCAGCCGACTAAGAACGCAAGAAACGGATTCGTCAGGGATCCGAGGGCGTTAACGACTGCCGGGATCTCTTTTGCTTCGTTCAGGGCTCCTGAGATACCGGAGATACCCATAAACAGAATACCAAATCCCAAGATAACCTCGCCGAGACGGCTGATCGTCAGATTGTTCTTTACGAACATAACCATCAGAACACCGATGATGACAAACAGCGGCGCGATATCCGCAAGGTCAAACGCAATCAGCTGTCCGGTAACTGTCGTACCGATGTTTGCTCCGAGGATAATTCCAGGAGCCTGTGCCAGTTTCATCAGACCGGAGTTTACGAAGCTGACCACCATAACGGTTGTAGCGTTGGAGGACTGAATCAGCGCGGTAAAGAAAATACCGACCAGAAGACCGATCACACGGTTCTTCGTAAATACCTCCAGAATGCTTCTCATCTTGGATCCGGCAACCTTCTGCAGTCCTTCACTCATCAGCTTCATTCCATATAAGAAGAAGCCCAGACCGCCCATCAAAGACACTATTACACTCATATTCTTTTTTCTTCCTTGTCTTTTTCTGATGTCTTTTCAAAATCCCTGTCAAAGCATTTTCATGTTTTGGTCTCAATATTTTACATTTCCTTAACGCAGATTTTACAAGACACCTTTTTTATCATAAAAGAAATCATGACATTTGTCTATAGAAAAATTAAAAATTTCGACAAGAAATTTTCAGATTCTTTTCGTTTCTTTCTTGCATTCTACTTGATAATATTGTAACATTTAGGATGTTTCCATATTATGAGGCGACATTTCCGCCTACAAAATTCAAAAGGAGAGAAAACTATGGAAAAGTTTAGCAAGCTGATGGAAAACACATTCAAGCTGCGGGAAAATGGAACAACGGTCAAAACCGAGATCATCGCCGGTGTCACCACGTTCATGACGATGGCGTACATTCTTGCCGTCAACCCGAACATCCTTTCCTCCACCGGCATGGACCACGGCGCTGTCTTTACCGCAACGGCTCTGGCAGCCTTCCTTGGCACCCTGCTCATGGCACTTTTTGCCAATTATCCATTCGCTCTGGCACCTGGAATGGGCCTCAACGCCTATTTCGCCTACACCGTTGTTCTCGGATACGGATATAGCTGGCAGGCAGCCCTGACCGCCGTTTTTGCAGAAGGTATCATCTTTATTGTACTTTCTCTGACCAACGTCCGTGAGGCGATCTTCAACTCCATTCCGGTCAGCCTGAAATCTGCAGTCAGCGTCGGCATCGGTCTGTTCATCGCATTCATCGGACTTCAGAATGCAAAAATTGTACTGCCGAACTCTTCAACCGTGGCAGGCCTCTATTCCCTGTCTTCCTACAATGCCAACCTGCAGTCTGCAGCCACATTAAACGGAACGGAGTATGTGGCAGGAACGTTTAACGATGTCGGAATCACCGTTCTGCTCGCAGTCATCGGTGTTATCCTCACCGCTGTTCTTGTCGTACGCAATGTAAAAGGAAACATCCTCTGGGGAATTCTTGCAACCTGGATCCTCGGCATGATCTGCCAGGCATGCGGTCTCTACGTTCCGAACCCGGCAAACGGCTTCTACAGCCTGTTCCCGGATTTTTCCAACGGACTTTCCATTCCAAGCCTTGCCCCGATTTTCGGAAAACTGGATTTCTCCATTCTGAAAACAGGCGAGTTCTTCGTGATCATGTTTGCATTCCTGTTTGTCGATATGTTTGATACCATCGGAACTCTGATCGGTGTATCTTCCAAGGCAAACATGCTCGACAAAAACGGAAAACTTCCGCGCATCAAGGGCGCGCTGATGGCAGATGCTGTTGCTACCTGCGCAGGTGCTGTTCTTGGTACTTCTACCACAACGACTTTCGTTGAGAGTGCTTCCGGCGTTTCCGAAGGCGGCCGTACCGGTCTTACCGCTGTTACCACTGCAATCCTCTTCGGCCTCGCTCTGTTCCTCTCCCCGATCTTCCTTGCCATCCCGTCCTTTGCAACGGCTCCGGCACTGATCGTGGTAGGCTTCTACATGCTGACCAACGTAGTCAACATTGATTTCAGCGATCTTTCCGAGGCGATTCCGTGCTACATCTGCATCGGAGCAATGCCATTCTTCTACAGCATTTCCGAAGGTATTGCCATGGGAGTTATCTCCTACGTTGCAATCCAGATCCTGAGCGGAAAAGCAAAAGAAAAAAAGATCAGCGTGATCATGTACATCCTGGCTGTTCTGTTTATCTTAAAATACCTTCTTCTGTAATGGCTTTTTAACGATACAGAACTGCATAAAAAGGCTCCTGTCCCACAGATTTTATTCTGTGAAACAGGAGCTCTTTTTATGCTCTGAATCAAAAATTTTTATTCTGCCAGGGTCCGGTAAAAGCAGGTGCGGTTTCCGGTGTGGCACGCTGCGCCGACCTGTTCTACTTTGGCAAGAATTGTATCGTTGTCGCAGTCGATCAGAAGCTGTTTTACATACTGCACATGGCCGGAGCTCAGTCCTTTCGTCCAGAGCTCATTGCGGCTTCTGCTCCAGTACGTCATTTTTCCAAGGCGCAGTGTCGTCTCAAACGCTTCTTCATTCATGTAGGCGAGCATCAGCACTTCGTCATTTTCCGCATCCTGTACAACAACCGGAACCATGCCGTCGCTGTTTGTCTTAAAATCCGCCCAGGTAAAATCACATTTTAATGCTTGTTTCATCTCTTGTTCTCCTCTTTTTCTGCTCTTACAGGCTGCCCTTGGTCGAGAGCACGCCGGCAATTCTCGGATCGAAGGAAGTTGCCTCATCGAGTGCCTTCGCAAATGCTTTGAACATCGCCTCGATGATGTGGTGGTTATTTCCGCCGTCAAGCACTTTGATATGCAGATTCATCTGCGCCGCATAGGAAACGGCGTAGAAGAATTCTTTTACCATCTCGGTCTCCATCTCTCCTACTTTCTCCCGCGTAAATTCTGCCTGGAAAGAGAGATACGGTCTGCCGCAGAGGTCAACGGCCGAGAGCACCAGTGTCTCGTCCATCGGAAGGATTTTGTCGCCGTAGCGGCGGATGCCCTGTTTGTCGCCGACTGCCTCGCGGATTGCAGTTCCGAGCACGATACCGGTGTCCTCGATCGTGTGGTGGCCGTCTATATCAAGGTCTCCATCTACAGAAACGGAAAGGTCGAAAAGACCGTGGCGGGCAAAGCCGTCGAGCATATGGTCAAAAAAGCCGATGCCGGTGTGGATGTCGCTCTTTCCCGTTCCATCCAGATTTAATGTCATGCGGATCTTTGTTTCTTTTGTCACGCGTTCTACGCTGGCTGTTCTGTTCTCCACTTACTCTTCCCCCTCAAAACGGACGGCAATCGAATTGGCGTGTGCCGTCAGGCTCTCTGATTTTGCAAAGCTCTCGATATCCTCGTGGATCTCGGAAAGGGCTTCTCTGGAATAATAGATGATGCTGGATTTCTTCACGAAATCGTCTACGGACAGCGGGGAGAAGAATTTTGCGGTTCCGTTCGTCGGCAGGATATGGTTCGGGCCGGCAAAATAGTCACCGAGAGGCTCGCTGGAGTTCTCGCCGAGGAAAATAGCACCGGCGTTATGTACCTTCATCATATCCTCAAACGGGTTCTTCGTCACGATCTCGAGGTGCTCCGGTGCGATGGCATCTACGGTGTCGATCGCTTCCTGATGCGAATCGGTGACAAGGATGTAGCCGAAGTTGTCCAGTGATTTGGAGATGATGTCGCTTCTGGAGAGGACTTTTAAGAAACCGTCTACCTCTTCACTTACCTTCTCTGCCAGTTCCTGGGAGGTGGTAATGAGGATCGCACTTGCAAGCTCATCATGCTCAGCCTGGCTTAAGAGATCGGCTGCCACGAACCGCGGATTTGCAGTCTCATCAGCAAGGACAAGAATCTCACTTGGGCCTGCGATGGAGTCGATGCTGACATTTCCGTATACGGCTTTCTTTGCAAGGGCAACGTAGATGTTTCCAGGTCCTACGATTTTATCGACTTTTGGAATGCTCTCGGTTCCGTAAGCAAGGGCTGCAATTGCCTGTGCACCGCCGATTTTAAAGACGCGGTCCGCACCGGCTTCTTTTGCTGCTGCAAGGACAACCGGGTTGACTTTTCCGTCTCTGCCGCACGGCGTTGTCATGCAGATTTCTTTGACTCCTGCCACTTTTGCCGGAAGAATGTTCATCAGAACAGAGGACGGATACGCTGCCTTTCCTCCCGGAACGTATACGCCGACACGGTTCAGGGCGGTCAGCTTCTGGCCAAGCATCGTTCCGTTCTCGGTAGAGGTGAACCAGCTGTTCTGTTTCTGTTTTTCGTGGAACTCACGGATATTTTTCATGGATCTGCGGATGACACCGATCAGCTCTGGATCTACGATGTTGTACGCCTCATCAATCTCTTCCTGTGTTACTTCTACGGTAGAAGCATCGAGTACCGCGTGGTCGAATTTCTCGGTATATTCGAAAACGGCTGCGTCTTTTCTTGTTTTTACATTCTCAATGATCTCCTGCACGGAAGCCTCGTACGTTCCGTACTGTGTCGGGCTTCGTTTTAGCATATTCTCCAGAATATTTTCTGTGGTCTCTTTTGTCAGTTTTACGATTCTCATACCAGTGCTCCTTTCAGATCCTGAATTAATTTGGTAATTCTCTCATTTTCCATCCGCATGCTCACCTGGTTGACAACCATGCGCGCAGACAGCGGGCAGACCTCCTCGAGAACGGTCAGGCCGTTTTCCCGTAAAGTGCTTCCTGTCTCTACAATATCCACAATCACTTCGGAAAGTCCGACAATCGGTGCCAGCTCGATCGAGCCGTTCAGCTTGATCATCTCAACGGTCTGGTGCTTGCGGTTGTAGAAGTAATCCTTGGCAATGTTTGGGTACTTCGTTGCCACACGGATCTGCTGGTTGTGCTGCAGCAGCTCACGCGCGGATTCCGGTCCGCAGACACACATGCGGCACTTGCCGTAGCCAAGGTCCAATACCTCGTAGAGGCGTCTTCCTTCCTCCAGAATCGTGTCCTTTCCGACGATTCCGATATCCGCTGCGCCGTACTCCACATAGGTCGGCACATCCGGACCTTTGGCGAGGAAGAAACGGAGCTTATGCTCTTCGTCCGTGAAAATCAGCTTTCTCGTATCTTTATTTTTCATTTCATCGCAGGTGATGCCGACTTTTTCCAGCAGCTCCAGCGTCTGGTACGCCAGGCGTCCTTTTGTCAGTGCAATGGTCAAATATCTCATCTTTTTCGTACCCTTCCTCTCCTACAGCTCCACCGGCTGTACTTCTCCTGTCGACAAATCGATAGCAAGCACCGAATCGCTCTTCTGAATATAGACAATGCCGCCGAACTGGTTCTTTCTGCCGTATTCTTCATAATCTGCAAGAACCTTGTCCCTTGCAAAGCAGACCAGCGCGACATCCATGCCCTTGCTTCTGTGCTCGTTAGCAAGTTTTACGGCCAGCGGCTGAAGAAAATCCGGGTAGAGTAGCATCGTTTTCGTATTGGCAATCGGAAGAGAAATTTTCTGGCGCTCCAGTGCATTCATCAGAGATTCCATGACAGTACAGAATCCGATCGCCGGCGCTTTCTTTCCGAAGTGCTGCAGCAGTGCATCGTAGCGGCCGCCTTTTACGATCGGCTCGCCGGTGCCGTAGGTGTAGGCCTGGAAAATAATACCGGTGTAGTAATGGAATTTGCTTAAAAGGCCGAGATCGAAGAAGACGTATTTTTCATAGCCGTAATCTTTAACGATCTCATAGATCGTAGCCAGACGATCGAGTGCCTCTCTTGCCGCCGGATTTCTTGTAAGGCCTTTTGCCTTTTCGAGAATCTCTGCATTTCCGAACAGTTGCGGAACATCACGGAGTGCTTCAAACAGATCACTTCGAAGGTTCTGTTTTGCCAGCAGCTCCTCGGCGCCAAAATGATTTTTAATGGAAATCAGTTCTTTTAATTCGTTCAGAACATCCTCGGCGAGCGCAGCTTCCTCGGCGAGCGCCTGGAAGAAACCTACGTGGCCGATGCTGATCTGGAAATCGGTAAGACCGGCATCCAGCATAACTTTTACGGTCATCGCAATGATCTCTGCGTCTGCCATTGCGGAATCATCGTTTAAGAGCTCGACGCCCATCTGGGTGGACTCTTTTAAGCGGCCTGATAGCTGCTGCTGTTGACGAAGCTGCTTCCTCTGTAGCAAAGGCGGATCGGCATCGTCTCTTCCATGAAATACATGGAGGCTGCGCGTGCAATCGACGGGGTAAAGTCCGGACGGAGCACAAGGGTGTTGCCGTCGCGGTCAAAGAATTTGTAGAGCTCGCGGGACGGTGTTGTTCCCACTTCTCTTCCGAATACATCAAAAAACTCGAACGTCGGTGTTTCAATATCCTGATATCCAAACGCATGAAATACCTGCTCAATCTGATTCTCCATGTATAATTTTTTCGTACATTCCTGATTGTAGACATCCCGGACGCCTTCCGGGGTATGAATTAATCGATCCATGTTTTGTTGTCCTCACTTTTTCGCTTTAGTCCACTACCATATTACCATATTGAATTTAAAACTATGGTTAGTATATCGGAAAACATTTTCCCTGTCAACTCAAAATTTTAATCCGCTTTCGAATCCCGTATCTCCAGATCCTTCTGGATTCCGTTCAGGTACGGGACGAGAACGCTGCTTCCCGTTCTGGGAAGGAAGAATGACGTTTCAAGCTCGGTGTAGGAAAAATGCTTCTTTCCGCCGTTCTGTCCGCGGTCCCAGAAGGTTTTCATCGTCTCATACCGCAGGTAATAATATTCGTCCCGCGCCGTAAAATACAGCAGCAGGAAGGAAATCCCCCCCTGCTGCTCGAAATCTTTCATAAACGTGACCTGGTGCTCGTGGATGTTTGCGAGCGGAAAGGAATCCGTTTTGCACTCTTTGGCATCGAAGCAGACGGGAATGCCCTGTACAGCGCCGATGTAATCAACGGTACTCTTCTTTTCAAAATAAGCCAGCGTGATGTGTCTGCTCTCCTTATCTATTTTGATCGGGGTGATCGGCGTCGGCACCTTCTGGATCAGTGCCAGATGCTTGTCACGGTACTGCTCGTTTGTGCGGTTGATCATTTCCTCCAGCGTTGATCCGCGGAGTCCCCTCGATGTCCATGCCATAATTCCTGTCCTCGTCTTTGTTCTGTTCTTATTCAATCAGAGAAATTTTGTTCAGCGGCCAGTAGCGCAGAAAGGCCTTGCCGATGATCTTGTCTTTCTCTACGTACGGATTCAGCCAGTAGCGGGAATCCTTTGATACGTTCCGGTTGTCGCCGAGCATAAAGTAGCAGCCCTCCGGCACCTCATACGGTCCGAAATCGCCGACCGGTGTTTCCGGGCAGAAATCATCGCGCAGCGGATCGGTGGAATCGTTGATATACACCTTTCCGTCGCGGATCGTAACCGTCTCTCCCGGCAGTCCGATGACGCGCTTGATAAACTTCTGCTTCTCGTCGTCCGGATAATAGAAAATAACGATGTCATACCGCTGCGGATCGCTCTTTACATAAGCAAGGCGGTTACCGAAGATCTGGTCTCCGGTCATAATCGTGTTTTCCATGGAAGGAGATGGGATTCTTGCGTTGATGACAATGACCTGCTCCACAAAAACAACGACTGCCACGACAATAGCGATCATTTTTACATATTCCCAGATTTCCCGTCCGATGCTCGTCTCCTCCGTTTTTCTTGGTTTTGTTTCTTTCTTTTCGTTGTCTTTTCGGCTCATAATCCTTCTCCCGTCAAATGTTCTCCCTGTAAAATCCGGCGCACGGATGATGGCAGGGGCGCTGTAAAGGTTTTTCCGGACAGATCCGATAAGGTGCCCGTAAGCTCTGGAAATACCGCCTTCCACGAATGGAGAAGTTGGTATTTCAGTCCGTATTTTTCCCGGAAGCGGCGGTTAAACTCCGCATCCCCGTATTTCGTATCTCCCGCAAGCGGATGACCGATGCTCGCGAGATGGCTGCGGATCTGATGGCTCTTTCCGGTCACCAGCTCAACCTCCAGCAGCGTACAGCCTCTTCCGGCACAGAGCGGCCGGTATGCGGTTTCTATGTAAACAGCATCTCCCTGCTGCTCTCTCTGAATCGAAACACGGTTTGTCCTCTCATTTTTTGTGAGATATCCGCGTATCCGCTCTGTCTCTGTCACGGTTCCTTTTACAACCGTCAGATAGTATTTTCCAACAGCCCGCTCTGCGATCAGTTCTGAAAGCTGCTGCGTCGCCGCAACGGTTTTTCCGGCAAGAATCAGACCGCTGGTGTTCCGGTCCAGACGATTGCAGAGTCCGGCGCGGAACATGGTCTCCTCCCCGGCATTTTTTTCCGAAAGATAGGCGCCGAGCGCTTCGGTAAGGCTCACATCCGTCTCTTTCGCCTTCTGTGAGAGGACACCTGCCGGCTTGTTCAGGAAAATTACTTTTTCGTCTTCATAGACGATATCCAGCTTCGGATACTTTACCTGTTTTCCAGCCGCCGGTTTTTCCGGTGTTTTCCGAAATTTTTCGATGGTCTCTTCCGCCAGATACAGCCGGATCGTATCGCCTGTTTTCAGCTTTTCACTGCCGTCCGCCTTTTTCTGGTTCAGCACAATGTTTTTCTTTCGCAGCATTTTATAGAAGAAACTCTTTGGCGCCTCCTCCATATATTTGGACAGATATTTGATGAGCTGCTGCGCGCAGTCTTTTTCTGTCACGGTCAGTTCTCTCATAGCAATGGTCTCCTACAGTGCCAGCGCCAGCATCGTGTGTTTCACCAGTTCCGTGCGGGACAGATCCGGGTACCGCTCATCCGGTTTGAAGTTTTCACTGGCGCTCTTTTCCAGCTCATCGTAGTTGCGGTTCAGGGAATCGAGGCGCTCCAGAAATGCTTTTTCCCGATCAAAAATCTTCACATGGCATTTGTAGCCGTTGGCACGGATGATCTTGTTCAGATACGTAGTGCAGTCCTCGATCTGTTTCTGGTCTTTGGCGCGCGTGGTGTAGCAGGCGATCTCCTCACCGCAGAACGCCGCTGCTTCGATCATCAGACTCGATTTTTCCTGTGTGATATACATTTCATATCCCATCAGCAGTTTTCCTTTTTTTGCCTCAATGGCATCGTACACTGCTTTGTCCACTGGCTTTTGCATAACCATCATGATAAAACCGACGGCGGCGCGGCAGCCCGGCAGACAGCCTACTACGGCGACAACCGTAAAAATGTTGCTCTTGTTTCCGTCTGCAAGCACAAGCCCGACAATAAAAACGATGGCCGGAAGGACGAACAGTCCCAGTGTCACAAGCAGTCTTTTTTTTCTTTTCCCGGCGGATATAGCCGTAATCCCCTTTTCTGATCTTCATTCTTCTGTCATTTCCCTTCTTCGATAAGATCCCCGCTCATCTTCTGCGTGTTTATTTCTTTTTGTGCACGTTGCGGAGCGTCTTTTTCGGCCGTCCGCCTGTTTTGGCTTTTCCCTGTCCGGAACGGTCATTCGCCGTCTTCTGGCCAAAGCCTTTTCCGTTGGACCCTTTTCCTCTTGACGGTTTTCCTGCCTCCCCGGCCATCTTTCTCGGCCGTACGAGACATTTCGGTCCGAATCCGATCAGATCCTCCCGGTGTGTCCGGCGCAGTGCCTCGCAGACGAGCTCATAGTTCTCCGGATTCCGGTACTGAATCAGCGCACGCTGCATCGCCTTCTCATGCGGCGATTTCGGCACGTAAACCGGATCCATCGTCCGCGGGTCAAGACCGGTATAGTACATACAGGTGGAAAGTGTGGAAGGCGTCGGATAGAAGTCCTGTGCCTGCTCCGGGATAAATCCCATATCGCGGATGTACTCGGCAAGCTCCACCGCATCCTCCAAGTCACACCCCGGATGGGACGACATAAAATACGGAAGTGCGTACTGCTGCTTCCCCGTCTTTTTGTTGCACGCATCGAAGCGGCGGATAAATTCCTGATATACTTCGTGGCGCGGTTTTCCCATATAGGAAAGCACACGGTTCGAAACGTGCTCCGGCGCAACGCGGAGCTGACCGCTGACGTGATCCTTTACCAGCTCGGAAAGGAACGTCTGGTCTTTATCGGCCAGGACATAGTCAAAACGGATGCCGGAGCGGATAAAGACTTTCTTCACGCCCGGAATGTCTTTTAATTCCCGCAGCAGCTTCACATAATCTCTGTGATCTGCCACCATATTTTTACACGGCTCCGGGAAGAGACAGTTCCGGTTCGGGCAGGCGCCTTTGGTGAGCTGCTTTTTGCATGCCGGACCGCGGAAATCCGCCGTCGGGCCGCCGACATCGTGAATATAGCCTTTAAATTCTTTTTCCTGAACCATCTGCCGCGCTTCCGCCAGAATGGATTCGTGGCTTCTCGTCTGCACAACGCGTCCCTCGTGGAACGTCAGCGCGCAGAAACTGCAGGACCCAAAGCAGCCGCGGTTGCTCGTCAGACTGTATTTGATTTCCCCAAGCGCCGGCACACCGCCGTCTTTTTCATAGCTTGGGTGATAGGCGCGCATGTATGGAAGCGCATAGACATCATCCATCTCCTGCTCTGTCAAAGGACGGGAAGGCGGATTCTGTACAATGTAGCCCTGGCCCTCATACGGCTCTGCCATCGGCTTCGCATTGATGGCATCGGTATTTTTATACTGAATCGCAAAGCTCTCCGCATACGTCCGCTTGCTCTCCCGCACCTCCTCGAATGACGGCAGCACCACCGGGTCAATCAGGTGATCCAGCGTTTTGCTCCGATAAACGGTTCCCGGAATAAAGGTGACATCATGAACGTCAATGCCAGCCGCAAGTGCATCTGCAATCGCTACGATCGAAAGTTCTCCCATTCCGTACGAAATCAGATCCGCACCGGAATCGAGAAGGACGGAGCGGCGCACCTGGTCAGACCAGTAATCGTAATGCGAAAGGCGCCGGAGCGATGCCTCGATGCCGCCGAGGATCATCGGTGTATGTTTATACGTTCTCCGGATCAGATTGCCGTACACGGTAACCGCGCGGTCCGGCCGTTTTCCCATGACACCGCCCGGCGTAAAGGCATCTGTTTTTCGGTGCTTTTTCGCCACGGTATAATGGTTGACCATGGAATCCATATTTCCGGAAGAGACAAGAAAGCCAAGACGCGGTTCACCGAAAATCGAAATGCTGTTCTCGTCCTTCCAGTCCGGCTGTGAGATGATGCCGACGGAATAGCCGTTCGCCTCGAGCACACGGCTGATGATTGCCGGGCCGAACGAGGAATGGTCCACGTAGGCATCTCCGATGACATAGACAAAGTCAAACTGTTCGATTCCCCGTTCCTTCATCTCTTCTCTTGTAATTGGTAAAAAAGGCATGCTTTACTTTCCTTTCTGTGTTTCGGCGTCCGCTATGCCAAGCGCCGCTTTTTCTTCCTGCGTCAGGAGACGGGCACTGCCCTTTGGCAGCGCCGGATCAAGTTCCAGGCTCCCCATCGACAGCCGTTTCAAATAGACGACCGTTTTTCCGACCTTCTCAAACATGCGCTTGATCTGGTGGAAGCGGCCCTCACAGATGGTAATGCGGATCCGGCTTTCAAAAATGCCAGGCTCTTTTTCTGTCGTTTCCAGAATGGTAAGCTCGGCCGGAAGTGTCGGTTTGTCGTCCCCAATGTCGAGCCCTTCGGCAAATGCCTGCCGATCTTCTTCTGTCACTTTTCCGTCAATCACGGCCTCATACACTTTCGAGACATGCGATTTCGGAGAGAGCAGCCGGTGGGAAAGGGCTCCGTCGTTCGTAATCAGCAGCAGCCCTTCGGTGTCCTTGTCGAGCCGTCCGACCGGAAAGAGGTCTTTTCTTGCCGCACCACTTAAAAGATCGAGTACGGTCCGGTCACGGCGGTCCTCCGTCGCAGAGACGACACCCGCCGGTTTGTGGAGCATCCAGTATTCCATTTTCACATAGGAAATGCTGTTTCCGTCCACAGTCACCTGCGCTTCATCCGGGTCGACTTTCAGTTCCGGGGCTTTTGCCGTAATTCCGTCTACGGCCACCCGTCCCTTCCGGACCAGGGCCTTTACTTCCTGGCGTGTTCCCACACCCATGTCCGCCAGATATTTATCGAGTCGTAATTTACTCATACCATCCGCCATCCTGCATAATATTTATTCTTTAACGTTCCGTTGTTTATTTTTCCCCAGCCAAGTGGGAAATCATCCAGGCACACAAGCACCCAGCCCTTTTTCCCCTGACACTCTTCCTCGGAAAACGAGAGTGTCTCACCCTTTAAGTAGCGCATGACACGGTCATCTCCCTTGGGAATGGTCAAACACGAAACGTATTCTTCTTTTTTCAGATACGCCGCCAGCGCCTGGGACGGCTCGAAGCGGTTTTTCTTTACGGTGCCAAGCGAAAGTCCGGTCCGCAGATAGCGCAGACCCTTTGCCGCACAGACACCTTCCGGCAGAAAATAGAGCTGGTCTTTCACAAGGGCAAACGAACCATTCTTCCAGTCCATGCGCACGCCAGCAAGAAACTCTTCCGCCTCTTTCGGCAGCTTCTTTGTCGTTTCCAAAAGGCGGGACGGCTGCCGTTTCCGGCTCTCTCCCTGCTTTTTCAGGAGCGCCACGAAATGGCCTTCTCCCTCCATCCGCTGCGGGAAAATATGAACGCACCGGGAAAGATCGCGGCCATTCACGGATACTCCCGGCGCAAACTCTTCGTAACCCGGGGTAATCTCCTGTACTTCCATATCCGGATGCGCATCCAGCAGCCCTGCGATGACCTCTTCGTTCTCCTTTACAGAAAACGTACAGGTAGAGTACAGCAGCTCTCCGCCCTCTGCAAGCATCTGATACGCCTGCTCGATCAGTTTTTTCTGGATCGGCACATAATGCTCCGGCCCATTTTCACTGTAGTAGCGCAGCATTGAGCTCTCTTTTCGGAACATGCCCTCCCCAGAGCACGGCGCGTCAAGAAGGATCTTGTCAAAAAAGGCCGGATACAAGGTTACTAATTTTTCCGGATCCTCGCTCGTCACGAGAAGACGTCCCACTCCCTGGATTTCCAGGTTGCGCAGCAACGCCTTCGCCCGCGAATTGCTGATATCGTTTGCCAGCAGCATGCCGCCCTCACCGATCCGGCTTCCCAGCTCCGTTGCCTTTCCGCCCGGTGCCGCACAGAGATCGAGCACACGGTCATCCGGCTCAATTGGAAGGCGGGATGCCGGTGTCATCGCACTCGGCTCCTGCAGATAATACAGGCCCGCATAGTAATCGGCATCCTTTGCCGGATTGCAGCTCTCTTCATCGTAATAAAATCCATTTGGGATCCACGGAACCTTCTTAAGCGGAATATCGGTCCGCCTAAGAAACTCTTCTGTCGAAATTTTTCCGTTGTTTACCCGCAGTCCTCTATGTACCGCCTCGTCAAATGTCTTGCGGTATGCCTCATATTCTTCCTCACCGAGCAGCTGTTTCATCTCCTGCTCAAAGGCTTCCGGCAGTGTGATCATATCCGTTTATCCCCTTTTGTTCTAAAGTTCGTCTGTAATTGCCTGTGCGCGGTATCCCTCTGCAATCAGATCCAGTTCTTTGTGGAACCGTTTTAACTCCTGCAGATCGTTCTGCGCATAGATGTGATAAAACTCATCCTGAATTTTTTCTACTTCGCGTTTGTTCGTCACCTTGTAAAGATTCTCGATATTATTCAGGATATCCGTGATCAGATTCCGCTGTATCTGGGAGGAATTCTGTGCATCCATAATCTCACTCCGCACAGAGGACATCTCATTATCCAGCACAATAATCGCCTTTGCAGCTGCGCTTAAGCGCTCCCGGATGTGATCCGGAATGTTTGCCTTATATTTGTACTGCAGCGAGTGCTCAATCGTCGCCCAGAAATCCATCGCCATCGTGCGGATCTGGATTTCCACCTGGATGCGCTTCGGGCCGTTCATCGTCTCCACGGTATAGTAAACAATGAGGTGATAACTCCGGTAACCGCTGTCCTTCATGTGGCGGATGTAGTCTTTCTCGCTCTTAATCTCAATATCCGACCGCTTCTGGATCAGGTCGGCAACCTTTTCGATATCTTCAACGAACTGGCAGATGATGCGGATGCCCGCGATATCCTCCACCTGCTCCTCCATCTCTTCGGGCACAATGCCCTTTCTCTGCATTTTTTCCAGAATACTGGAAACACTCTTCACACGGCCGCTCACGCTCTCGATCGGTGAGTACAGCCCTTTTCCGTGGTGCTCCTTGATCAGATGCCGGAATTTCACCTGTAATTCCTTGACAGCCAGCTCGTATGGTTCCAGAATCTCATGCCATAACAGTATATCCATGTCCCCTAATCTCCTTTTTTGCTCCTGCTTTCAGCCATTTTTCTTATCGGATGGTAAACGCTTTGGAAATTCAATCCCCACCCTGTTACTTTATGCCTGTCTTTTCTGTTTTATGACTGTTTTTCAGAAACTTTTTTGAAATAGACACGGGCAGTTTTTTATGCCTGCCGTTTCGAAAGCTGCTCCAGAACGCGGCACAGGTACTGATACGTTCTCTCCACGGAGGAAATCGAAAGCCGCTCCTCGGTCGTGTGGATTGCTTTCATGTTCGGGCCGAAAGATACACAGTCAAGACCGGAAAGCTTTTCATAGAACAGACCGCATTCCAGTCCGGCATGAATCGCTTCCACTGCCGGTTTCTGTCCATACATGCTTCATATTCCGCCACCATCAGATCGCGGAGGGCAGAATCCTCTTTATACTCCCATGCCGGGTACGCGCCCTCTACGTGGAACTCACCGCCCAGGAAACCGATCAGATACTCCAGCTTGTCGGAAAGGGCTTCCTTTGCACTTCCCACGGAGCTCCGCACACTTGCACACGCATGCAGGTGATCCGGCTCTAATTTCAGAATACCGAGGTTCAGGGATGTTTCCACCAGTCCCGGGATCTGGCCGCTCATCTTCTGTACCCCGTTCGGAAGATTCATCAGGAAAAAGACGGTTTTCTGCAGGCTGACCGGATGAAGCGCCGGTGCAGCGCCCTCGCCTGTTTTCTCTACCGTAACGGTAATACCGTCATCTGTTCCGCTGTACTCTCTGCAAAGATTTTCGGTGAAGCGTGATGCTTCCTCTTTTAAGATCTCTTTCTCTCCGCCGTCGATGGCAAGAAGCATGCGGGTTGTCCGCGGAATGGCGTTGTCTTTTAAACCGCCCTCCAGCTCGATCAGGCATAATCCATCTTTCCTGCCAGTTCGTACAGGAAACGGCCCGCCAGAATGTTGGAGTTGGCACGGTTTTTGTGGATTTCCGTACCGGAATGGCCACCGGCAAGACCGGAAATCGTCACTTCCATCTGCTCACCCATCACTTCGCTTCTGCGCACCGGCAGATCCATCATGGCTGTCATACCGCCTGCGCACGATACGGTGAGAATGCCTTCCTCTTCAGAATCCATATTTAACAGTGTTCTTCCCTTTAATTCATTCCCGTTTAATGCTGCTGCGCCGAGCAGTCCGATCTCTTCATCCGTCGTAATCAGTGCCTCGATGGCCGGAAGCTGCAGATCATCCGATTCCAGCACAGCCAGCATATAGGCAACGGCAATTCCGTCGTCTCCGCCAAGCGTCGTGTCCCTGGCATAAATCTCATCGCCGTCGATGTGAAGCTCAAGGCCGTCCTTCGTAAAATCGTGGCTGCTGCCCGGCTTCTTCTCGCAGACCATATCGCAGTGGCCCTGCAGAATCACGGTCGGAGCCAATTCACATCCCTTCGATGCCGGGCGGCGGATGATCACGTTGTTGGACGCATCCTGATACCAGGATAATTCATGGTCCCTTGCAAACTGAACCAGATAGTCGCTCACTTCTTTTGTGTTTCCGGAGCCGTGCGGAATGCGGCAGAGCTCTTCAAAATAATAAAATACACGTTCCGGTTTTAATCCTGCTAATACGCTCATTTTTTCTTCTCCCATCTTCTTTTTTTCAAAGCTTCGTCATACTCTATTTTAGAAAGCGGGAGGAGGTTCGAACGTCATGAAAAAATCACTTTTATTTCTCTCTTCCCTGCTTCTTTTTTTCTGTCTTCTTATCTTTCCCGCGCGGACTTTTTTCTATGCCTGCGAGGGTGTCAATCTCTGGTTTCATACCATTCTTCCGTCACTTCTGCCGTTTCTGATTCTGACATCTCTTCTTCTGGAAACAGGAGCCGCGCGGCGGATCTCTGCCCGTGCAGAAGTTTTTTTCAAACGGTTTTCGGTCTTTCCCCGGCTGGGTTTTATGCACTTTTTCTCGGTCTTTTCTGCGGTTTTCCCATGGGAGCGCGCATCACTGCCCAGCTCTATGAGGCAGAAGAAATTGACCGGAACGAAGCGTGCTATCTTTTAACCTTCTGCAGCAGTCCGAGTCCTGCTTTTCTGTCTTCCTATGTTATCTTAACTGCGTTTTCCGGACAGATCCATCCCGGGTTCGTCTTCGGCGTGCTCTACGGTTCCAATTTTCTAACTGGTTTTCTGTTCCGGCTTGTTTTCCGCCGCTTCCGCCTGCACCGGCACACCGCCCATCGGACACATTCCGTGGAAAAAAAAGAGATGTCAAAACAGACTTCCAAAGGAAACCTGCTGGACACCTCTATCATGAACGGATTTGAAATCATTACACAGCTTGGCGGATACATCATCCTGTTTTCCATTCTGTCCGGACTTCTGATGGATCTGCATCCGTTTGGTTCCGCCTCGCCCCTGCTCTGCGGCGTGCTGGAAATCACGACGGGAATCGCACAGCTTGCCGCGTCCTCTCTTCCTTACGCCGGAAAAGTCTCTGCTATCCTTACCTGCGCCGCCTTCGGCGGTCTCTCTGTCGCTGCCCAGACAAACTGTATGATCCATAACAGCGGTCTGCCCCTCTGGCCTTATCTTGCCGGGAAGCTCTGCTGTGCTGCTTTCGCAGGAACGCTTGGTTTATTCCTCTTCGCTTTCCTCTTCTGATGCCGGATCATATTCCGGTACGACAACTTCTTCCTCTGGCTGCTCTTCTTCCGGAGCACCCTGCGGGGAGAGCTCACTTCTGTTCTGAACAACGGTATTGTAGCAGCTTGTCAGGGATTCTACAAAGCTGTTGTATTTCTCTCCTGCATCGTTTAATGCAGTCGTCATAATATTGCTTAAGTTGGCAAGCATATCATCGGTATATCCGATGGCACCGAGACGGATGCTGTTGGCATCGTTGGTTGCAGCATCCAGGATTTCCTGTGCCTGCTGGTTTGCATTGTTGACGGTCTCATTTGCCTGTGCGTATGCTGACTGCATCACTTCACTCTGCTCTACCATCTCTCTTGCCTTTGCCTGTGCCTCTGCAATGATGGCATCTGCCTTGTTCTGTGCATCTGCCAGAATCGCATCTTTGTTGCTGATGATCTTCTGGTACCGTTTGATCTCGTCCGGTGTTTTCAGACGGAGCTCACGGAGAAGCTCTTCTAATTCTTCTTTATTTACAACGATTTTGGTGGTAGACAGCGGCTGATATTTACAGCTCTCTACATACTCCTCAATTTCTTCGATGATCTGTTCAATTCTGCTGCTCATTTTAATTCTCCTTATCTTTTATCCTGCGGCATTCCTTCTGAATTTCGGGCGGCATACTTTGCGCGGATTTCTTTTTCCACAAAATCCGGAACAAATTTGTGAATGTCGCCGCCAAAAGCAGCTACTTCTTTTACTACCGTGGAGCTGAGGTACGCATACTCCAGCGAGGTAATCAGAAACGTGGTATCTACTTCCGGTTCCAGAACGCGGTTCGTCTGTGCCATCTGCAGTTCATATTCAAAGTCTGTGATCGCGCGGAGTCCGCGGACGATCGTATGCGCCTGGCATTCCTTCGCAAAATCAACAGCGAGCCCGCTGAAAGAACGGACTTCGACATTTGGAATGTCCTGGGTCGCTTTCTTTAGTATATTAACACGTTCTTCCACAGAAAACAACGGAGATTTTGAGGAATTATGTAAAACTCCCACGATTACGCGGTCAAAAAGCTTGGATGCACGCAAGATAACATCCAGATGACCATACGTTACAGGGTCAAAAGTTCCCGGGTATACGGCTGTCTTCATGATTCTTTTACTCCTTCGTGTTTGCTTTTCGGGGTAAGGAATACATGGACATTTGTCTTATAGATTTTTTTCTTCAGAATTTCGTATCCGGCATCCTCCGCCCAGTCGAAATCAGTATTCAGCGATGCTTCTACAATAATTAAGGTATCCTCACCGATAAAAGAGGCGTCGCGGAACGCATACAGCACGTCCTTTTCCAGTCCCTTATCGTATGGCGGGTCCATAAAAATGCAGTCAAAAGGCTCCTGTCCCTGAAGCGACTGCAGAGCTGCATGCGCTTCCATGGGCAGGAGCACTGCCTGCTGTTCCAGCTTCGTAAATTTTAAATTCTGCCGGATACAGTCTGCTGCAGCTTTGTTCTGCTCTACGAACCACGCGCGCTCGGCGCCGCGGCTCAACGCCTCGATTCCGATCGCCCCGCTTCCGGCGAACAGATCGAGAAAACGCGCATCCGGCAGATACGGCTGAAGCATGTTAAATAAGGTTTCTTTGATCCGGTCCGTCGTCGGCCGGGTCTGTCTGCCGGGAACCGTCTTTAATGGAAGACTCCGGCATTTTCCTGCTATTACTCTCATGTTGGTCTTATTTTCGTCCTTACTGTTTTTGTTTGATGGATCAGTCGGCTTTCAACTGCTCTCTCCAGTCCAGATCTCCTCTTGCAAGTCCCAAAATCAGAGACTCCGCGGTTCCGATATTTGTTGCAATCGGGATATTGTACTGGTCGCAGGTACGGATAATTTTGTAGACATCCGGCTCTTTCGGATTGATCATCGTCGGATTGTAAAAGAAAATTACCATATCCATATCGCCGCGTTCAATCATCTCGGTAAACTGTTTGTCTCCGCCTACGCTTCCAGGCAGAAACTTGTGTACATGAAGGTTCGTCACCTCTTCAATCCGCCGTCCGGTGGTTCCGGTGGCGTACACCTCATGTTTCATGAGGATTCCCTTGTATGCAATACAGAAATCCTCGATCAAACTCTTCTTGCTGTTGTGTGCTATGATTCCAATATTCATTACTGCAAACCGCCCCTTCTCCTGTTTTTACTACCATGTACAGCAATTATAACAAATTTATTTTCAATACGCAATTCTTTTTGTGAATTTTTTACACAGTTTTTATATTTTTTTCTGACGTTCCATTTTTCCTTCTTCTTTTACTTTCTCCGCTTTTCCGGAAAAAATACAGAATCTGGAAGTTTATTTTTGTTTTCTTTCCACATACTATGACCGTAGCAGAACAGATGAAAAACACATCCGGATCTGCTTCACAGCAGCTTTTAACAAGCACAAAGATAAAGGAGGGAATGAACATGGCGAATCGTTCATCGAATACCGCAGCAGTACCAGAAGCAAAAGGCGCTCTGGACAAATTCAAATTTGAGGTGGCAAGCGAACTCGGCGTGCCGCTCAGTGATGGCTACAACGGTAACCTGACTTCCAAACAGAATGGTTCTGTCGGAGGTTATATGGTCAAAAAGATGATTGAGCAGCAGGAACGCCAGATGTCCGGCGGTTCTTCTGGCCAGTACTAATCATCCCGGTATAACATCCTGATGCCGGAACAGGCATCAAAAAGCGTGAGCTCTTTTCTTTTCGGAAAAGCTCACGCTTTTTTCTTGCTCCTGCAGAGCTGGTACATAATACTTACAGATCAATGCTTCCGGTTACATCATCATTGATTACGTAGTAAGCAGTAAATTCCTCCGGTTTTACATAAACCTTCAGGCTCTTTAATTCCTCTGCTTTCTTGCCATATCCTTCGATCCAGATCTGCTGGATTCTCTCGTACAGATCTTTCTCCTTGATTTCTCTTCCGCCGAACTGCAGAATCATCTCCTGCTCCGCTTCTTTCTTTGCTGCTTTTGCAGGTGATTTTTTCTCTGCCGGCTTTTTCACTGCTGCTGGTTTTTTCGGTGCAGCCGCTTTCTTTGTCGTTGTTTTCTTTGCTGTTGTGCGGGTTGTTTTTGCAGCTTTTGCTGCCGGTTTTTCTTCTGCTTTTGCAGGTGCTTCCTCTGCTGCTGCAGTTTCCTTTACAACTTCTTTTGCAACTTCTTTTACAGCTTCTTTCTCTGCTGCGGTTGTTTTTTCTGCTGCTTTGGTCTCTACTTTTACTGTCTCGTTCTCTGCTGTCTTAGCCTGGGCAGCTGGTTTTTTCTTTACCATATCTGTTTCCTCCCATTTGGACCGGCCCTGTATATTTTGGAAGAGCCATCCTGCGAACTATTATTCAGGCGAACGCTTGACACTCACGGTCCGCACATTTTTTGATTCCTTGTTTATGATACATGAATTTTTTTGTCATTTCAAGTAATATCTGATTTCGCACGAATTTTCCACGAAATTGTACAGTCATTTTCCATACTATCCAATCAGGCTGTTACTTTTATCCGATTTTGCATTTTAAAGCCGGATTTTTTTTGTAATTTTTCACAATCCAATGTCGTGGTTTTCCAGATCAAGATACGATTTCATTACCTTTTTCAGCAGTTCATGCTCCGGTTTTTCAAAATAAGGATCGTCGGCAAGCAGTTCTGAAGCCGCCTCACTCGCTTTCTGCAGGATATCGGCATCCCGGAAAATATCTGCCATCTGGAATTCCATATCCCCGCTCTGGCGCGTTCCCAGCAGATCGCCGCTGCCGCGCAGTTTCAAATCTTCCGAAGCAATATAAAACCCGTCGTTCGAATGGTTCAGGATTTCCAGACGTTTGGCGGTCTCCTGATCTTTGTTTCCGCGGATGAAAATACAGTAGGACTGATGCTCTCCTCTTCCGACACGTCCGCGGAGCTGATGGAGCTGTGCAAGGCCGAACCGTTCGGCATTTTCCACCATCATCACCGTCGCATTCGGCACGTTGACACCGACCTCCACGACTGTCGTCGAGACGAGTACCTGGATTTCTCCGCTGGCGAACCGCTCCATGATCTCGTTTTTCTGCGCCGCCTTCATCTGTCCGTGCAGCATCTCTACTGTGATGCCCAGCAGCTCTTTTTTCAGGAGCTGTGTATAGTCGGTGACGTTTTCCGCTTCCAGACCCTCGCTCTCCTCCACCATCGGGCAGATCACATACGCCTGACGGCCCAGTTCGACCTGACGCGTGATAAAGCGGTAAGCTTTTGGACGGTAAGACGTATCCACCACACAGTTTTTGATCGGCAGACGCTTCGCCGGAAGTTCATCAATCACAGAAATCGAAAGATCTCCGTACAGAATGATAGCCAGGGTTCTTGGAATCGGCGTTGCACTCATAACGAGAACATTCGGCGGTTCCCCTTTTTCAGCAAGTGCCGTTCTCTGCCGGACACCGAAGCGGTGCTGTTCGTCTGTGATGACAAGCGCCAGATTTTTGTACTGTACCTTTTCCTGAATCAGTGCATGTGTGCCGATCACCATTTTGCAGCTTCCGTCTTCCAGACTGGCATAGAATTCCCGGCGTTCTTTTGCTTTCGTGGATCCAGTCAGAAGGCGGGGATTGTATCCCGTCAGATTGTTTTCTTTCAACAGAGTGCAGAGCGATTCATAATGCTGCCGCGCCAGAACCTCCGTCGGAACCATCAGCGCCGATTGGTAGCCGTTCTCAGCTGTCATAATCATTGCAAGGAATGCCAGAATCGTCTTTCCGCTTCCGACATCTCCCTGTACCAGCCGCGCCATGCGGGTATGGCCTTTTAAGTCCCGCTCCAGTTCGCCCCACACGCGCATCTGTGCATTCGTGAGACGGTACGGCATATTTTCGATGACTTCCTCCGTCTTCCAGACGGCGCGGATCGGGAACACATTGGTAATTCCCTCCGTCTGCTCTTTTAACTGCCGCAGGGACAGGATGAAGAGAAAAAACTCTTCGAACACAATTCTGCGCCGCGCCGTTTCCAGATGCTCCTGGTCTTTTGGAAAATGAACCTCATGGAGGGCATAATTGATTTCACAGAGTTCATACCGGGCACGGATTTTTTCCGGCAGATAGTCCTGCGCAGGTGCGCATCGTTCCAGCACCTGTGCAACGGCCTTGCTCACCATCTTGTTCGTGAGACCGGCTGTCAGCCCATAAACCGGCTGAAGACTTGCCAGAAGCTCATGGTATGCGGCAGGAGTGAAGATTTCCGGCTGCTCCATCACGAGACGGCCTGATTTTTCCTGTATCTTTCCGCGGAAGATAAAAACACTGCCTTTCTTCAGCGTGCTCCGCAGAAACGGCATATTAAACCAGGTAAGCTGCAGCCGCACCGGCTCCTCGTAGAGTTCCAGGACAACGACGCTCTTTCTCTGGTTTCCTTTTACCGACGGACTGTGGACAATTCTTCCGTATACCGCATTCTTTTCCTCTTGTCTGCATTCGCGAAGGGGAACCGGCTCTGCATAGCAGTCATAATCTCTTGGATAATAATGCAGAAGCTGCTGCAAATTGTAGATTCCTACTTTTGCAAACAGCTTCTCCGTTTTTTCACCGATCCCCTTCAGTGTTGTCAGGGGTTCCGTATTCATATTTTTCTTTCCTTACTCTTATTCAACCGAAACGACACAGTAGTAAATCGCTGTCCGCCATAGTTTACTTCCACATCGCAGTCCGGATATGCCTGCTCGATTTTTTCGCCAAGGCTTTCGGCATCTTCCTCACTCATATCTTCACCGTAGTAGATGCTGATCAGCTCGCTGTCCTCATCGACCATGGCGCGGATGGTTTCTTCTGCAACGGTAAGAATATCCTGTCCGACAGCGAGAAGTCCATGATCGCCAAGTCCCATGATGTCGCCCTGATGGATCTCTTTCTCATCGATGTGGGTATCACGTACCGCGTACGTTACCTGACCGGTTTTTACCATCTGGATGCCCTCTGTCATGGCCTCCTCGTTCTCTTCTGCAGATTTCTCCGGCACATAGCTGATCATGGCTGTGATGCCCTGCGGAACGGTTTTGGTCGGAACAACGATGATATTTTTGTCCTCAGTCATGGCTTTTGCCTGATTTGCTGCGAGGATGATATTTTTGTTGTTCGGCAGAATAAAGATATTCTTTGCATTGACCTTCTCAATTGCAGTCAGCATATCCTCGGTGCTCGGGTTCATGGTCTGACCGCCCTCGATCAGGTAATCAACACCGAGTCCCTGGAAGATCTCTTTGATTCCCTCTCCGATGGACACGGCGATGAATCCGTTCTCCTTCGGCGGCTGTTTTGCTGCTTCTTTTCTCTTCTTATCTTCCTCTGCCTGCTGTGCTGCGATCTTTTCTGCGTTCTTGATCAGGCGCTCCTGATGCTCCTCACGCATGTTGTCGATCTTCATTCTGGTCAGCTGTCCGTACGTCAGCGCCTTGGAAATTGCTTTTCCAGGATCGTTGGTATGTACGTGTACCTTAACCAGCTCATCGTCTGCAACGAGAACGATCGAATCTCCGATTCCATTCAGGAAATCTTTGAATGCATAAACCTCTTCATCCGGAAGCGGGTTTTCCAGCATAATGATAAACTCGGTGCAGTAGCCGAATTTGATTTCTTTTTCTGTCTCTTTGGACGGTCTGACAAATTCTGTCTTTGCTTCCGGCATCTCGAAATTCAGATCAATCTCTTTCCCGAGGAACGCGTCATATGCGCCCTGCAGTACGGTTAAGAGACCCTGTCCGCCGGAATCCACAACGCCTGCCTCTTTTAATACCGGAAGCATCTCTGGTGTCTGGGAGAGCACGTACTCTGCATGCGCGAGAACGTCCTCGATGAATGCGTTCAGATCTTCGCTTTCCGGTGCAAGCTCTGCTGCTTTCTCTGCTGCTCCCTTTGCCACGGTCAGGATGGTACCTTCTTTTGGCTTCATAACGGCTTTGTATGCAGTCTCGACTGCTTTTTCCATTGCCTCTGCAAGAATCTCTGCATTCAGCTCTTGATAGTCGCGGATCTTCTTGGTAAAGCCACGAAGGAGCTGGGAAAGAATAACGCCAGAGTTACCTCTGGCACCGCGCAGAGAACCGGAAGAGATTGCCTTGGAAAGGTTGTACATGTTCACTTCTGTGAGCGAGTTTACTTCCTTGACTGCGGACATGATCGTCAGCGTCATGTTGGTACCTGTGTCGCCGTCCGGTACCGGGAACACGTTCAGCTCATTGATCCACTCTTTCTTTACTTCCAGATTTTTTGCACCAGCCAGAAACATTTTTGCCAGTAAGCCGGCATCAATTGTATTTGTAGCCACTTTCTTCATTTCCTCCTATTACCATCAGTCGATGACGCGAACGCCTTCAACCAGGATGTTGATTTTTTCAATTTCCATTCCGGTGAACTCTTCCACCTTGTATTTCACATTATTGATCAGGTTATCTGTTACGGCAGAAATACTGACTCCGTAAGAAACAATCACGTGGAAATCCAGGGAAATTTTATTTTCCGAAATCGATACATTGATTCCGTGTGTCAGACTCTCTTTTTTCAGAAGTTTGACCAGTCCATCTTTCATGTTTACCGCTGCCATTCCGACAATGCCGAAGCACTCCACAGCAACGCTGCCCGCATACAGGGCGATTACATCCGGATTGATTACGATTTCTCCCAAGCCTGTATTCATACGACCTTTCATGCCTTGTATCCTCCAATTCCATCATACTATTCAAAACACATGGAGACAGGAATAACTGACTCCACTCTACGATACATTATAACCGCTTTTCCGCAAAAAAGAAAGTTTAAAATGAAAAACCTTCAAAATTCATATAATTTTTTCATTTTTTACTTGCAAAACCGGTATAGATCTGTTAGAATGACTTATGTTGTGAGTCTAAAATGCGTTTTGACTCAAGTACGTATGTCAAGGAGGTGCAATCATGGCAAAGTGTGCAATTTGTGAGAAGGGTGCTCATTTCGGAAACAACGTAAGTCATTCACATAGAAGAAGCAATAAAATGTGGAAATCTAACGTAAAATCTGTCAAAGTTAAAGTTGACGGTGTACCGCAGAAAATGTACGTATGTACTTCCTGCTTAAGATCCGGAAAAGTAGAGCGTGCATAAGTTGAATGGTTAAAAGGCCTTTCCAGTCCGGGAAGGCTTTTTTGCTGTTTAAAAATAGAATTAAGATTTTAAAAAAAGTTCTGGGAAGAGCAAACAGGACATAAGTTTTCGCTTATGCCCTGTTGTGCTCTATTTTTTATATTTTAAAAGGGAGAAAAAAATAGCGTGGTCTCTTAAGCTGAACCTGCCAACGATCCATATGCTTAGCAAAAGAAAAAGAGCATCCTACCGAAACTTTCATTCTGGTAAGACGCCCTCGTCTTGATCTATGATATTAGTATAGTTGGCTGATTCATTTAAGATGGACTTATTATAGCGCAGCTTTCTTCATTTTGCAAGTATTTCTCTGTACAAATCAGCCAGTTCATTTCCGATCTTTTTGTGCATCTTTCACTATTCCCCTGTATTGCAGAACAGATGATATCCCACGCACAGCAGCAGAGCGGCCGCAAGAACCGTAAGAAATGAGCTGCGGATCATCAGGCTGATGAGAAGCCCGACCCCCATCCAAAACAGCAGAAAACCTAAAATTCTGCACAAACGAGCTTACTCCTTATCCGCCTCTTGGTTTATTATATGCTCTACTTTCTCTGCGGTATACCCGTCCTCTTCCTTTTTGCCGGTAAAGCGGCTGATCAGATCCGGAGCCATGTCAATGATTTTGGTCACAGCATCCTGGTTTTTGATGTTGACCAGACGCGTTCCGTTTTTGCTGATGACAAGAACGGCGCTCGGAGAAATTTTTCCGCCCATACCGCCTCCTGCATTGTTCTTTGCATTTTCTGCGAATGCGCCCGCTCCCACGCCGAAGGAAACGTCTACCAGCGGCAGAAGAATCGTATCCTCAATGTGGATCGCCTCACCTACGACCGTCTTTGTTGTGATAAAACTGTCCATTCCGCGGAACAGTGCTTCTACGGTATTCTGAAATGTGTTGTCCTTTTCTGCCATCTTTTAGGCCTCCTTGTGTTTGAAATGTCGTATGGTTTTCCGAAGATTCTGATCCCGGAATAATCGAAGTGCAATGCCGGCTGCTGTCACAGCCTGAAAACTTCCTTTCATCCGGACATCGCCCTGGAGAATTTCCTGTTCGAAATCCGGCTGGATGGAAAGGTCTTTCGGCAGTTTTCCATAAATCATACCCAGAATGCCGAGTGTCTCTCCGGTCAGTGCCGGATCGTTAAATCCGAACCGGACTGTGCCGGTTACTTTTTTCGGTGCTGCTTTCTTCAGGAAATAAAGCACTTCTTTCTTTGCATGGAGCAGCGCCTCACGGAACATCTTCGAACGGAAGAATTTTTTCACACTCTCCCACTTTCTTTTTAACCGTCTGCCTGCCTGGATTTTCTGCTCCAGTTTTTCAAGCAGACGGAACGGAAGTTCCAACAGCCGGAAAGCTGTCTGCAGCAGACGGCTGGCAAGATTCAGCAGTTTTTCCGGAAGATATTCGATCCTTCCGAAAAACCGTTCCAGAATGCTTTTTTTCGGCGCATCCGGTTCCTGCTCTTGCTCTGGCTGCTCCTTCTGTGCTGTCACCTTCTGCTGCTTTTCTTTCTGGTCCGGTGCTTTCTGCTCTGCTGTTTTTTCTGCTTCCAGCGCATTTTCTGTCTCATTTTCCTCCGTCCGGGGCACGGACGCTTCTCCCCGGCGGATCTTTTTCAGCCGCCGTTTCCATGTTTCCAGTGATGCCCCGAAAAGCAGAATCTGCGCCTCCGACTTCTGTTCCTCATACGAGGCCGTCAGCGCGACAGCTCCGAAAAGCCACGATACTCTTCCGCTCGCTTTTACGCAGGCAAATCCCTCTTCTTCTTTCAGAACCTGCGCCCGGTAGCAAAAAGGAAGAAACAGGACGGTGCAGACGATAAGAAGCACGAGAAACAGTAAAACAAGGAGTAAAATCCCCAGTGCCTTCAAAATCATGAATAGTATATGTATCATTCACATCCCTCAATCCGGTTCAGCAGCCATTCCCGGATTTTTACTTCTCCGGTTTCCCGATAAGTTTCCAATGCGATCGCCTCCACAAGCTCAAAAGCTTCCTCGCGCGACACGGCAAGTCCGACAATCATCGGACAGTTTCTCCGCACGGCCGGCTGTAAAAGCAGATCCGCCGGAATTACATCCAGATTGTTCTGCTGATTGGAAGGCAGTGTGAGGAGCCAGACTCCCGGAACTGCTTTTTTGTTCTCAATCCGGCGCATCCATTTTTTCTGTTTCTTTTTTGCAGTATCCCCGACGTACAGATTTTTATACCAGTTTACCATATTTTCCCTGAGCTTGTGGCTGAACCTTCCATAAATTTGCTCTCTTCAGTTCCAGATACTCCTGATAGGCCTTTTCCAGAATCTGCCGTTCATTGGAAAACTTCAGCAGATGATATGCTTCGTGATACTTGTAATAGCCCGAATCCACAAAGTATTCTTCTCTCTGTGGACGGCTGTAGTAGCCGGATGAGACCATCAGATACCAGTGCACCTCTTTTTCCACGGTGTCCTCCGGAATGCTGAAGCTGTACTGGCTTTTTCCCACGTACTTGATGATGGTGCCGTGCACGCCGGACTCCTCATATACCTCGCGGACAGCAGTCTGTTCATGGGTTTCTCCCGGCTCAACGGTTCCTTTCGGCAGAACCCAGCCTTCATATTTGTTGCGGTAGCTTTTGTAAAGCGTCAATATTTTTCCACGGTAGATTACGATACCTCCGCAGCTTACTGCTTCGATCATACGTTTTAAGCTCCTTCTGGCTTTTTCCATTCTCTGACAGCTCTTTTCTTCCCGCTTGCCGCCAGATCTTCTGTTAAAAAGTATACCTCTTTTCCCGCCCCCGCGCAACCTTAAAACCGCATCCTTTTTCTAACATTTTTCTAAAAATTCAGAAAACGCGCCCGAACCCATCCTTTCCGGTTCGAACGCGTTTTTTTCATCGTTTACTGCTGTGCATAATATGCTTCAATTACCTGTCTTGCAATCGGTACAGCGACTTCACTCGAATATCCGCCGTTTTCTGCCACAACAGCAATGACAATATCAGGATCATCCGCATTGGAGAATCCGACAAACCAGGAATGCGGTGTCTCTCCGTCGCTTCCGTGTTCTGCGGTTCCTGTTTTACCGGCGATATTGTACGGCAGATCCGAAAGTGAAACTGCAGTTCCGTTCTGGACAACGCCTTTCATCAGCTCTGTCAGCGTATTGGCTTCGCTCTCGGACATTACCGTGCCAAGAGACTCTTTGTAAAAGGTTTTGACTGCCTGTCCGTCCGCAGACACAATGTTATCCACATAACGCGGTTTGATCATTTCTCCGTCATTTGCAACCGCGGAGGCGATCAGTGCCATCTCCATCGGTGTTACCAGCGTATCGCCCTGGCCAATGGAGGTCTGCATCACAAGAGCATCCGCCGTTGTCGAATCAAGATCGAAAGAACTTTTGCTGGTCGGAAGCTCCAGATCCAGACGGCTGTTCAGATACAGGGAATCCGCCAGCGAGCGGAAGGCATCTTTATCCAGCCCAAGGCCAATCTGTGCAAAGGCAGAGTTGCACGAATGTGCAAACGCACCTGCAAAATCTTCCGGTCCATGCACTTCACCACCGGAGCAGTGAATCGTATAGTTTCCTGCTGTCAGCTCACCGTCACAGTCGAACGAAAAACCGTCCAGTGTGCCGTTCTGACGGAGATACGCAAGCGAAGTAACAATCTTGAACGTAGATCCCGGCGGATATCTTCCCTGCAGACCGCGGTTCAGAAACACGCCGCTCTCATCGTCTGCGTTCAGTGCCTCCCAGTCCTCATCAATCGTATTAGGATTAAAAACCGGATTGCTCACATTGGCAAGTACACGGCCCGTTTTTGCCTCCAGCACGACAACTGCACCGCGGTATCCGTCCAGTGCATCGGCCGCGGCCTGCTGGAGTGTTGTATTCAGCGTTGTATAGAGACTGTCTCCCGGGTTCTTCGCATCGCTGAATTCATTCTTTACCTGCTTTAACTTACTTGTATGGGACTCCATCAGCATATAGTTGTAGGAAGATTCGAGGCCGCTGTTTCCTTTTCCCGTGTAGCCAACCACCTGCGCAAACAGGCTGCCGAACGGATACGTTCTTACCTCATCCCCGTTTTCATCTGTCGTCGTCTTTGCCAGTTCCTGGCCGTCCGCAGAATAGATTGTTCCGCGGATCACGCGCTCTGCATAGTTATTCTGTCTCGTATTGTAAGAACTATTCAGAAATTCTTCTTTCCGCACGACATTAAAGTAAACGAGATACGCGATCAGCCCAAGAAACATGGCCACGAACAGGAACGAAACGATCAGATACGGCCCTGCGCCGTTGTTTGCCGCCTTACCAGTGGAGGCTGTTCTCGGTCTGCTCTTCGATCCGCCGTTCGAATTCATCCGGCTGCTCGCGGTACTTCTGGCGGGTTCCCTGTCCATCGTTCCGGCTGCCGCTCTTCTTTCGTCTTTCGGTCTCTTCGTCCGGGCGTCGTTTTTTCTTGGCGCCTGGGTCGTTTTTCTGCTGGTTTCGTTTCTTCTTGTTTCGTCTTTTCTCAAGCTCCTCACCTTCGTCTTCCCTTAAGATGTACAATCCCTGAATGATCGACAGCATCAGCACCGTGGAGAACATAGAGCTTCCTCCATAGCTGACCAGCGGCAGCGTGATACCTGTCATAGGAATAAATTTAATGGTTCCTCCGATGGTGAGGAACACCTGTGTCGCATATTCCGTTCCAAGACCCATGGCAATCAGTTTGTAGAACCGTTTGCTCATCTTCATGGAAATATTGATAATCAGAAGGAATGTGGACATGCACAGCAGAATCAGGCAGATTCCGAAGATAATGCCCATCTCCTCACAGATCGCACAGAAAATAAAGTCTTTCGTTGCAACCGGGATAATGTCAGGCCGTCCCTCGAAAAGGCCGGTTCCGAACCATCCGCCGGAGCACATGCCGAAGAGGCCCTGTGCTAACTGGCTGCTGATATCCCAGTTTCCGATCGGATCCTGCCAGAGTGCCACACGGTTCCGTACATGGGAAAACAGGAAATACGCCACAACGCAGGCGGCACTCATTCCCGCAAGTCCCAAAAGCGGATATCTGGCTTTTCTCGTTGCCACATAGATTACAACCACGTACGCCATAAAGAAGACGAACGCAGTTCCAAGGTCGGTGGATGCAACAAGGATCAGCACATGAACTGCCGCAATGACCGTTGCTTTCACAACGTTTCCAAAGGAATTATCCTCGCGCAGCATGCCTGCCATAAAGAACACGAGTGTGATCTTGGCAATCTCGGAGAGCTGGAACGTAATGCCGTGGATTTCGATCGACAGCTTCGCACCGCCGGAAGTAAAGCCAAGCACCATAACGACGGAAAGCATGGCAATTCCGAGCACAGCGTAAATCCAGGTCAGATTTTTCAGGAACTTGCCCTTTCGGACAATGACCGGAATGATGAAGCAGAGCAGTGTGGATGCCGCCAGAATTTTGTACTGGGACATCGCCTTTGACACGCTCAGTCTCGTCAGAATAATCATGCTGATCGAGAGCAGCATACACATGTTGTTTACCAGGATCATCGATGCCTTCCGGTAAATCAGGCGGTACAGGATCTGTACGCCCAGGATATACGCCATCGTGAGCAGAAACATCTGAATCGTTGATACTTCGCCCTCCTGGAGGAACATCACGAAGAAACAGATGAAATTCATCAGAACGATCATGATGATCTGCCGCATCAGAATGTAATGGCGCTCATCCTCATCCCGCTCTTTGAGTGCAGCAAACGACTGCACGGTAAAACAGATCATGAGGAAGGTAATCACATATTTTGATAACTGAACAATGGTATTTTCCATAAATTCCCCTTATTTTTTCTCACCGTTTACTCTACTTTCCGGCGGAAATGGCCTTTGGTATATTCCTGTTCGGCCGGAACTGCGATTCCTTTACAGTACGTTCCAGCAAACGCAGCGGCGATTTCTTTTGTCTCCTCCAGTGTCTCGATGGTAAAATTCAGCCGCACCGCAGCCGGATGCATGGACCGGATCTCATCGGCTTCTTTTACCAGGCCGAGCGGAAGGCTGTTGTAGATCACACTGTAGCACGAGGTGCAGTAACTCTTCACCGGGAAGTATTTTCCCATCCGGTCTTTTAAGCGTACCAGGGAATAACTGTGATTGCAGCCGTTCAGGTTCTTCTGGACACACTGGGCGGAAACCATCATCGGAAGGTAGCCGTAGACCACTATTTCGCTGTTCGTATTGTCACGTTTTCCGATTTCCCACTCGTTCAGCTCATACGGAACGGTATCACGCTGCACGCCCTGCTCCTGCCAGAATGCCTGCGCACGGCTGTTGTACGTGTAAACGCTGTAATCGAGCCGGATATCCTTTTCCATTCCCATCTCTTTCAAAAATGAAAAGCTTTCGAGATTGCGGATCAGGAAACCGCCAAGACCGATCTCCTTCAGACAGCGGAACGTGTCGCGGTATTCCTTCAGATCGCCTTCACGTACAACGTGCGGCAGCATCAGATAAACCTGTTTTCCCAGTTCTTTCGCCTGCAGGATGCCTTTTTCCGCCTGCTCTTCGAAGATTTCCCGTTTGAAGCATCCCATGCCGGCGTAGATCGTCGTGATCTCCGGAATCTCGAGCAGCGCATTCCACTGGGCTCTCGTCTCGGCAGATGCGGTCAGCTCCATTTTCTTTTCTGCCCTGCTCTCCTGGTCCGGTTTTCCAGATGCTTTTGCTTCCTGTTCCGGCTTTTCCGCTGCTTTTCTGCGGTATGGCTCTGTCATCTCTTTCACCAGCTGGTCCGAAACGCCTCTCCGCAGCTCATTTAACGTCTGCATCGGCACGAAACAGTTGTCATCCATACAGATATCGAGTTCTTTGAAATAGAATGGTGTCTCGCCTGTCTTTTCCAGCTGTGTTTTTACGCGTTCCTCGGTCAGCGGCTGCTTCTTTGCCGGTTCTACCATGCCCGCCTCTGCTGTTACGCTGTATTTTCCGCTTTCTGCACTTAAGAACGCCGGCTGGCCCGGATACAGGGTCAGAAAGCCGGAAATCGGCTCTTTTGCCTCAGTCTCGATATAATCTCTCTGGATCTCATAAAAGAGCTGCTCATTTCTGCGCTGTTTCTTTTTATTTTCCTGCTCTTTTTCGTTCTTCAGCGCCATCATATCGCGTCCGTTTCTTACGGTATAATAGCTTTTGTTGAAACCGTCACGGTTATACAGCTCATACAGCTTTTTCATGTCCTCCGGCAGAACGTGGAAACGGGACGGCTTTTTTTCGTACAGATCGAGGTATTTGCGGTAAATGCTGACAACGCCCGCTGTATACTCCGGCTTTTTCATTCTGCCTTCGATTTTGAGGGACATAATCCCGGATTTTACAATCTCCGGCAGCAGTTCTACCGTACACATATCCTTCGGGCTTAACGGATAGCGGTCGCCCGGCTCCCCCATGCGGTGGTTGTCTTTATCGTACGCTTCGTACGGCAGACGGCACGGCTGCGCGCATCTTCCGCGGTTTCCGCTTCTCCCGCCGATCAGGCTGGAAAAAAGGCACTGTCCCGAATAGCAGTAGCAGAGCGCCCCGTGGACGAAGCATTCAATTTCAAGGTTGGTCGTCCGGTGGATTTTCTGGATCTCCGCAAACGAAAGCTCACGGGCTGGTACCACACGCGTCGCGCCAAGGCTCTCCAGGAAACGCGCTCCCGCAGATCCTGTCACTGTCATCTGTGTGCTCGCATGAATGTCGAGATCCGGGAACCAGGAGCGGACCGCCTTTAAAACGCCCATATCCTGGACAATCACGGCATCCAGTCCCTGCTCATAGTACGGACGCAGATACGGATACAGTTTCTCTTCCAGTTCCTCCTCTTTTAAGAGGGTGTTGACCGTCAGATACAGTTTCCGGTTCCGCAGATGGACGTAATCGATGGCTGAGAGAATCTCCTGCTCATCCAGATTTTTTGCATACGCTCTTGCGCCGAATGCGGCTCCGCCGAGATAGACGGCATCCGCACCGGCGGAAACCGCCGCTTTTAACGCTTCCATCGAACCGGCTGGTGCTAATAATTCTGTCTTCATCTTTATCTCCTAAAAACGGGCGATTACCTGTTCCGCAATCCCCCGTTTTTCCTTCTTTTACGCTTTTAATAAATCTTCCAGATCCTTATTTGCCTTATCAAGCTGCCGCTGCAGTTCTTCCATCTCGCCGCGCACATGTTCCAGCTCGATTCGTTTCTCTTCCAGCTCTTTTTTCAGATCGCCGGCCTGGATTTCCGCTGCGATCAGATCGTGCTTCATATCGTAGGTTTCCCGGTCTTTGGCTTCCATATCCTCTTCGAGGGTATCTACCTGGCTTTTTGCTTTGAAATAGTCGTCTGCAATGTTCAGTGCAAGCAGTGTGTGCTTCGTATCCACCGACAGGCGGTTGTATCCGGCTGACTGGGAAAGTTCGCTGATCTTCTGATTCAGATAAGCAGCTACTTTCTGCAGATATTCCGGGCTCTCATAGCCTCCCAGTGTGATAATTTTTCCATCTATTAAAACCTGTGTTGTATTTTTTACAGCCATTCTTTTGCTTTTCCTCCACTGAATTTAACCGGACCAAACTTCCGGCTAATATAACCTATCATATACCGAAAATGGAAGAAAAACAACCTTTTTCTGCAAAAAGCGACAGAAAATGAAAGATTCAGGGCTTTTACTCTTCGATCTTACGCGGTGCCTCCAGCCCCAGGTGGTGCCAGGCAAATTCCGTTGCCACTCTTCCGCGCGGAGTGCGGTTGATAAATCCGGATTTGATCAGGAACGGCTCGTAGACATCTTCGATGGTGCCGGCATCTTCTCCAATCGATGCTGCCAGGGTATCGAGTCCCACCGGACCGCCCTGGAACTTTTCCATAATGGTGGTAAGAAGCAGCCGGTCAGTCTGATCCAGTCCGTAACGGTCTACTTCCAGCAGATCGAGAGCAAATGATGCGACCTCTTTTGTGATTCTTCCATCGTATTTCACCTGGGCAAAGTCGCGGACACGCTTTAAAATCCGGTTTGCCAGACGCGGTGTTCCCCTGGAACGGCGCGCCATCTCAAGCGCTCCCTGCGGGTCCACCTCCACATTCAGTACTTTTGAGGAGTGCAGGATAATGTTGGCCAATTCTTCCTCCGTGTAAAATTCCAGATGGTGGATGACACCGAACCGGTCGCGGAGCGGGGCAGTCAAAAGACCTGCACGCGTTGTTGCGCCGACCAGCGTAAACTTCGGCAGATCCAGGCGGATCGAGCGCGCCGAAGAGCCTTTTCCGATCATGATATCAATCGCAAAATCCTCCATCGCTGGGTAAAGAACCTCCTCGACCTGGCGGTTCAGGCGGTGGATCTCATCAACAAACAGGACGTCGCCCTCCTGCAGATTGTTGAGGATCGCTGCCATCTCACCCGGTTTTTCGATCGCCGGGCCGCTCGTTACCTTCATATGGGTTCCCATCTCATTTGCAATGATGCCCGCCAGCGTTGTTTTTCCAAGTCCCGGAGGGCCGTAAAACAGCACATGATCGAGAACATCACTTCGCTGTTTTGCTGCTTCAATATATACTTTCAGGTTCTTTTTCGTCTTTTCCTGTCCGATGTAGTCGTCCAGGTGCTGGGGACGGAGCGAACCTTCGATTTTCACGTCCTCCTCGAGAACGTCAGTTGTGATAATTCTTCTTTCCATCGTTATAAGGTTTCCTTCTTCCACAATTTAGGACCATCTGCTAAAACATATGCTTCAATGCCGCTTTCAGCACAGCCTCGCTGTCCATGCCTTCGGTGATTTCGACTTTCTTTACTGCCTGCAGTGCTTCCGTTCCGGAGTAGCCAAGCGCAGTCAGCGCCTGTACCGCATCCTGGAAGGCATCCGGTTCGCCTGTCTGCCGTACCGCCGCAGCCGCCTGATTTCCTGCCAGCTTCTGCTCGAACGCTTCCTGCAGGTCGAATTTGTCTTTTAATTCCAGAATCAGCTTCTGCGCGGTCTTCTTTCCGATGCCCGGTGTTTTGGCAATCGCCTGGACATCTTCCGAGAGGACGGCAAAGCGCAGATTGTCTGCAGTAAGCGTGGACAGCACCGCAAGCGCCGCTTTTGGTCCGATGCCGCTTACGCCGATCAGCATACGGTATATTTCAAGATCTTCACGGGACAGAAAGCCGAATAGGGAAATTCCGTCTTCCCGCACACTCATATGGGTATATATCTTTAACTCTTCTCCCTCCCGGATGCCTGCGTCGAACATACTCGCTGGAATATTCAGCTCATAGCCGATTCCATGGCTTTCGAGAATCATTTTTCCTTCCGAAAGAGAATCTACAGTTCCTTTGATAAATGCAATCATGTTTTTCCTCCAAAGCGCCGTTTTCTTTTTTCGAAAGCGAACGCACATTCTATTATAGCAGAACTTTTCTCATCACGCAACGATTAGTCGCTGTCTTTCTTGCATGTCAGATTTTTTCGTCTTATAATATCTTTAGATTCAAAAAAGTTTTTCAAAGGAGACAAAAAACCTTATGCAGATCATAGATTCTACCCCCGCTGCTCTCTCTGCCAATCTTCAGATGTATCTGAGAAACGGCGATGTCTTTTTCGATATTGAGACGACCGGCCTTTCCTGGCGTACCTCGCATCTCTATCTGATTGGTGCGCTGTTCTTTGACCCGGCCGCGGATGCTTTCACACTGCGCCAGTGGTTTCTTGATCGACCGACCGAAGAAAAAGAGATGCTTGTCTCTTTTTTCACGTTTCTTTCCGACGTGAAGCAGCTGGTGCATTTTAATGGAACGACATTTGATCTTCCTTACCTCACACACAAAGCACTGTTTTATCAGATGGAAGATCCGCTTTCGTCAATCGCATCCCTGGATCTTTATCAGGCACTCCGCCCGTTTCAGTCAATCCTGGGACTTTCTTCAATGAAACAGAAAAATGTGGAACAGTATCTCTCATTCCCACGGAAGGATCAACTTAACGGAAAACAGTTGATTTCTGTTTACCACGACTATCTTCAGACACTGGATGAAAAGAAACTGGAACTGCTTTTCCTTCACAATTATGAGGATGTCCTCGGCATGGGTTCTGTTCTGGAACTGCTCGCGCTTCCTGCCCTGTTTCACGGCGATTTTTCTGTCCAGTCGTGTCGTTTTACCGGACAGACACTGGAAGTTTCACTGCAGCCCGAGCGGGAAGTTCCGGTTTTCCTCTCCCGTGTCTGCGCGGATGGTTCTCTTACAGCCTTTGGTTCACGGGTTTCTCTCTCCCTGCAGACGCATACGGCGGAGCTGAAATATTTCTTCCCGGACTATAAGAATTACTATTATCTTCCGCTGGAGGATCAGGCTGTTCACAAGAGCGTTGGCGCGTTTGTCGATCCGGAACACCGTCAGAAAGCAAAGGCTGCCAACTGCTATCAGCGGCGGACCGGTACATTTCTTCCGCAGCAGAAAGAGTTTTTCACCCCGGCCTTCCGCGAGGATTTCAAAAGCCGCCCTTACTATTTTGAGTGGTCCGATGCCTTTCTTTCGCAGGAAAATCTCCTGAAAGAGTATCTCTGTTCCGAGCTTCAGCTCTTTTTCAAATACGATAGCAAAACCAGAAAATAAAACAGCCGTACACGTTTTTGCATGCACGGCCGTTTTTCCGGGACTGTCCTTTCCAAGCAGTCCTTTATTTTTTCTCTTCTTTCTCTTCTACCTTTTTTTCTTCCTTTTTCAGAGAAGCATGATGCGTTCCCTGCAGATGCGGATAGGCGCGCAGATAACGTTTCGTTGTCAGGCGCATCAGCCAGTTGGTCGGAAGCTGCGGTTTTGTCATCTGGTCAAAGCGCTCCAGCAGCTCTTTAAGATCCGGCATCTTATCGCTGCGCACATCAAATCCAAGTGCCGCAAACCGTTCTTTCTGCTCTGCTCCGAACTCGGTCAGGCGTTCCTTCTGCTCTGCTCCGAACTCCATCAGGCGGTTCTTCGACTCGGAAAGCGGATTTCTTCTTCCCTCGGCTTCTTTCCGCTCCTTCTCCAGCTTCTGCATCTGCTCCATTGCCTCAGACAGTGTCTGGCGTTTCTCGGCCAGATATTCTTTCATCTTATCTCTGGAATACTCTGCACGATACTGCTGTACTTTCGCATTCATCTCCTCGGCAAGCTGGTTAAAGCGGGATTTCTGCAGATATTTCATAAATTCTCCCCACGTTTTCTCCAGACTGCGCATCTTCTGTCCCAGCTGGAATGCTGCGGCTGCGGAAAATCCAAAATCTACCAGATAGCAGACGGTAACAACGGAAACAATGATCTCTCCTGTAGTATCCGAAACAAGATTCACTACTTTCACGGCAATCGGCTGCAGAATATAGAACAGCCCCAGTGTAAAGAATCCCCAGGCAATCGAACTGCTGAGGCAGATCTTTCCCTGAAAATTAAACTTCTGATTGCTGTAGTCCCACCAGTGCGCATGAAAAATGGTCTCCATCAGCACGCCGGTTACATATTCCAGAACCGTCGCTACAATGACACCTCCGAAATACAGTGCCCAGACGTTCGCTTCAAACGGGCGCAGGATCAAGTATACCATAACAGCGCCGGTGCCGTACAGTGTCAGCAGCGGACCATTGACAAAACCGCGGTTGACCAGTTTTTTCTGCCGGATCGATACATAGGAACTCTCCCAGATCCATCCGCAGAAGCTGTACAGCCAGAACCATGCTAGAACGTGGTACAGATCCACACCCAGAATCTTCGTCTCCCACATAAACTTTCATCCCCTTTTTCTTTTCTGGTGCCAAAAACAGGATGATAAGAAAATACCGCAGGCAACAGGTTTCCTGTCTGTTCAGGAAACCCGGTTGTCTACGGCATTCTAATCATCCAACTGCAGCACCTGCAAGTTAAATTATTCTTACTCTTCTACTGGCTCTTCGTTTTCCAGAGCTTTCATGCTCAGAGAGATTTTTTTGTCTTCCTCGTTGAAATCAACTACTTTTGCAGTGATTTCCTGTCCGATTTTCAGTGCATCAGACGGTTTCTCAACGTGCTCTCTGGAGATCTGGGAAACATGAAGCAGAGCATCTACGCCCGGCTCAAGCTCAACGAATGCACCAAAGTCAGTCATACGGGCAACACAGCCTTCTACTACGTTGCCTACAGCGTATTTATCAGCAGCGTTCAGCCACGGATTCTCTTCCGGGAATTTTAAGGAAAGAGCGATCTTGTCGCCGTTGATGTCTTTGATCAGAACTTTTACAGTCTCACCAACTTTGAATACTTTTTTCGGGTTCTCTACGCGGCCCCAGGACATCTCAGAGATGTGAAGCAGTCCGTCAGCTCCGCCCAGATCGATGAATGCGCCGAAATCGGTAACATTCTTAACAGTTCCCTCTACAACATCGCCAACTGCAATGCGTGCGAACAGTTCTTCCTGCAGTTTCTTCTTCTCAGCAACGATGAGCTGTTTGCGGTCACCGATGATGCGTCTTCTTCTCGGGTTGAACTCGGTAATAACGAATTCAATTTCCTGATCTGCATATTTAGACAGATCTTTTTCATATACATCAGATACAAGGCTGGCCGGAATGAATACTCTGGTCTCCTCAACAACTACGGATAATCCTCCGTTCAGTACCTGTGTTACTTTTGCTTTCAGAACTTCATGATTCTCGAATGCTTCCTCGAGTCTCTTGTTGCCTTTTTCAGCAGCAAGTCTCTTGTAAGTAAGAAGGACCTGTCCCTCTCCATCATTTACTTTCAGAACTTTGACTTCCATTTTGTCACCTGGCTGTGCAACGGTGTGAAGATCGATGGAAGAATCGTTGGAATATTCGTTTTTGGTAAGAATACCATCGGCTTTGTATCCGATATTCAGGATAATCTGATCGTCTTTGACATCGATTACAGTACCCTCAACGACTTCTCCGTTTCTGATTGTTTTAAATGATTCATCCAGCATTTGTTCAAAACTCATTTCTGACATTTTTTGAACCTCCTCAATTATTTTATTCGGGGTGGATGCCCCAGCTGTAATACCTACGCGACCAAATGATTGAAAAGGCTTAGATTCCAAATCAACGAGTGTCTCTATAAAGTAAGTATTTTTACATTCTTCTTTACATATCTCATACAGCTTTTGCGTGTTTGAACTATGTCTGCCTCCCACGACAAACATGGCATCAACCTTCCTGGCAATTGCTCTCGCTTCCGTCTGTCTTTCCTCGGTAGCGTTGCAGATAGTCTTTAAAACAGTACTATCATAACTCTTTTTCAAAAAAATTTCAACTAAATCTTTAAATTTGTTGTAATTAAATGTCGTCTGTGCCACAATAGATATTGGTTTTCCATTTTCGGGCACAAAACTTTCCGCTTCTTCGGCGGTATGCATCACGGTAACCGGGCCGCTCGCCCATCCCATGATGCCCTGTACCTCCGGATGATCCACGCTTCCGATGATGACGACGTGGCGGCCTTTTCTGCCCTCCTCGTCCACAATCCGGTGGATCTTCTTGACAAACGGGCACGTCGCATCTACAATCTTCATGCCGCGCGCTTCGATCTTTTCACAGACATCCCGCGACACGCCATGCGACCTGATCACAACGGTTCCGCCGGAAAGCCCCTCTAGTTCATCTTCCGAATGGATCACCTGCACGCCGCGGTTTTCGAGATCCTCCACAACCTGTTCGTTGTGAATAATCGGCCCGAAGGTGTAGACCGGCTTTTCACCGCTCTCAATTTCACGGTATACCGTATCGACCGCCCGTTTGACGCCGAAGCAGAAGCCTGCACTTTTTGCAACAGTTACTTCCATCTGTTTTTCTTCTCCTCTTTTCTCTGCCGCGTTTACATGCGCTCGCGGGCAAGGCTTAAGATCTTTTCCACAACCTCATCGATCGTCATTTCAGAGCTGTCAACGAGTACGGCGTCTTCTGCCTGTACCAGCGGGGAATGCTCTCTGTGCATGTCCTGATAATCACGCTCATTGATATCTTCCTCGATTTTCGCAAGATCGGCTGTCTGTCCCTTTTCGGTCAGCTCTTTCCAGCGGCGCAGTGCGCGGACATGGGCACTTGCTGTCAGATAGACTTTCAACGGTGCGTTCGGCAGAACGGCAGTTCCGATATCGCGGCCGTCCATCACAAGATCCGTATTCTCCGCCATCTCCTGCTGCAGCTCCACGAGTTTTTTCCGTACTTCCAGATAGGCGCTTGTCGCGGATGCCATCTTTCCAGCCTCCTCGGTGCGCAGTCTTCCGGTGACATTGACGCCGTTTAAATAAACCTGCTGCTCTCCGTTTTCGTAGGAAATGGAAATTTTCACATCTTTGCAGGCTGCCTCAATTTTTCCTGCTCTTCCGGTGCAATGCCAAGATCTGAAAAATAGATGCCCATGGCACGGTACATTGCTCCTGTATCAACGTAGACAAACGAAAGCTCCTTTGCCACACGTTTTGCGATTGTACTTTTGCCAGCGCCTGCCGGTCCGTCAATTGCAAGATTAAATCTCATCTTCTCTCTTCCTCCTGAAAATTCTAAAATCTGTGATCCATATTTTATTCCTGTTCTTCCTTTGCCCGGATCTCTTCGGCTGCAGCGTGGGCACTTGCCCAGGCAATCTGCAGATTGAAGCCGCCGGTCAGTGCATCGAGATCGAGCACTTCTCCTACGAAGTACAGACCTTCTTTTTTCTTTGCCTCCATCGTGCCCGGACGGATCTCTTTCACGGAAACACCACCCTGTGTGATAATTGCTTCACGGAAACCCCGTGTTCCGGTTACTGTAAACGGGAAATGCGTGATCAGCTCTTCAAAGTGCTGACGCTCCGCTTTCGATACGGCATTGACCTGTTTGTACGGGTCGATCCCGCCAAGAGAGAGCATCACCGGAAGCAGTTTCGCCGGGAACAGACTGTTGATCACGTTGCGGAACTGTTTGTTCCGGTTTTCCTCAAATTCACGCAGGATCCGCGCATCCAGCTGTTCTTCCGTGAGTGCCGGCTTCAGGTTCAGATATCCTTTCAACGGCTGCTGTTCCAGTGCTTTTCCGATGTAGGAGCTCGCAGAAAGCCCCAGCGGGCCGGAAATTCCGAAATGTGTAAACAGCATCTCGCCGAATCCATCGAACAGCGTTTTTTTGCCGTTTTTAATCGTCATCGTCACATTTTTCAGGGAGAGTCCCTGCAGCTCACGGATGTACGCTTCCTCTGTTTCCAGCGGCACCAGCGCCGGGCGGAGCGGAGTGACGGCAAGTCCTGCCTCTTCTGCGAAACGGTAGCCGTCTCCATCCGACCCCGTCGTCTGGTACGACATACCGCCGGTTGCGACAACGACATCATTGTAAAAAAGCTCTTTCCCGTTTTCCAGGCGGATTCCTTTCACGCGGTCTCCTTCGAAAAGAAGCTCTTTTACTTTTGTATTCTTATGCACCTGCACATTTTTCCGTTTCAGTTCCGTCTCCAGCGCGCGGATAATATCCGAGGAGTGATCTGACTCCGGGAAGACACGGTTTCCGCGCTCCACTTTTAAGCGGACACCTGCCGCTTCGAAAAACTCCTGCACCTGGGCGCTGTCAAAGCTGTAGGCGGAGCTGTACAGAAATTTCGGGTTTGTCACCACATTCGTGAAGAACTCTTCTGTCGGGCAGTCGTTTGTCACATTGCAGCGGCCCTTTCCTGTGATAAACAGCTTCTTTCCCAGCTTTTCATTTTTTTCATAGAGATGAATCTCTGTCTTTTCGCCGGCGGCAAGCACGGCGGTCATCATTCCGGCGGCACCTCCGCCGATTACTGCTGCTTTTCTCATGCTTTCTCCTTTACCGGCAGAGCTGCCTTTTTTCCGCCCATGGGACGTGCATCGTCCAGCCCGTTGATTTCATCGTTGCTGTAAACCTGGTACTCATCCCACAGTTTTTCCATGCTCTCAAGTGTCTTTTTCACATCCGCCTGGCGTTTCATGCAGAGCGCCACGACAAGCGCATTGATTACACTCAAAGGGGCCACCAGAGAATCAACGATCGATGCCATATCGCTCTTGGCAATCAGCGTACAGGCTGCATAAACATTCATCGGTGAATGCACACTGTCTGTGATCGTAATCACCTTCGCTTTGCGGCTGTTCGCAAATTCCAGTGCCTTCATCGTACGCATCGAATACCGCGGGAAGCTGATGCCGATCACCACATCATCCTCCGTGATGCGGATCATCTGCTCGAAAATCTCGCTGGAACTGTTTGTCTGTACCTGGCGCACATCCGGGAAAATCATATGGAAATAGAACGCCAGAAAGCTCGCAAGCGGCGCGCAGCTCCGAATGCCGACAATGTAAATTGTCTGCGCAGAAAGAATCGTATCCGCAGCGCGCTCAAAGGCGCTCCGGTCCACTTCTTCCAGCGTCATCTTGATTTTTTCAATATCCGACTGCAGGACGGTCTCCAGAATTTCTCCCTGCGGCACGCGGCCATACGTAAACTGCATCCGCTGCACTGAATTCAGACGATTCATCACCATCTCCTCCAGTGCGCGCTGGAACTCCGGATATCCCGCGTAGCCAAGCTGCATCGCAAAGCGAACCGTTGTCGATTCGCTGACGCCGACCTGCTGTCCCAGGCGCGCTGCCGTCATCGATACGGCCTGGTCATAATGTGCCGTAATAAAATCTGCCAGCCTCTTCTGTCCTTTGCTCAACTTTCCGTAATTTTGATTCAGACGAATGAGGAGATTCTCGTTCGCTGCCTTCTGCTCTTCTGAAGAAGACTGTTCTTTTTCTTTTTTCATGTTATTTTCTTCCTGATTTGTTTTTCCGATCTGCAAATGCCGTTCGGCATCCACATTTTTTCTTTTGGGGGCATCCTGATTCTTTTTCGGACACACCTCGATCTTTTGAATTATAACACGAATAAATTACTGACGCAATGGCTGAAAAGCTGAAAAGGAAAGCCGGTGTTCTGCATTCCCTTTTTACGGGGAACACAGAACACCGGCTGATTTTTTTACTCAGATTTTATTTAGACCGGATATGCGCCGTCTTTTTTGTCAGCGGCTGCCGGATCTACTTTTGTCTGCTGCGCTTCACGATATTTGAAGAAGTCTACAGCTACCTGCGGGAACAGAGCGTAGGTTAATACATCCTCATCCTGCTGTTTCCACTGCTCGATCTCTTTCTCCAGTTTCGGAAGCTCCGGCTCAAGCAGGTCTGCGTAGCGGCAGGTGATCGGCTCGGTATCGCCGATGCATTTCTTCTGTACTTCCGGATTGAACGGTTTTACAGTTGCACCGTATTTTCCGGCAAGAACGTCTTTTGTCTCTTTCGTTACCATCTTGTAACGCTCGCCCATCAGGACATTGAATACAGCCTGGGTACCAACGATCTGGGAAGACGGAGTAACCAGCGGGCACTCGCCGAGGTCTTTTCTTACGCGCGGTACTTCTTCGAGTACATCGTAGTATTTGTCCTCTGCGTGCTGCTCTTTTAACTGGCTTGTCAGGTTGGAGAGCATACCGCCCGGTACCTGATACAGAAGAGTCTTGATATTTACGCCAAGGTTCTTCGGATTTAAGAGGCCTGTATCGAGCGCTTCGTCTCTCATCGGACGGAAGTAATCTGCGATCTCAGCCAGTTTGTTCTGATCCAGACCAGTATCGTATGGAGTGCCTTTGAAGGTTTCAACCATAACCTCAGTTGCCGGCTGTGAAGTACCCATAGCGAATGGAGACATTGCGGTATCGATGATATCAACACCAGCCTCTACTGCTTTCAGGTACGTCATGGATGCAACACCGGAAGTATAGTGGGTGTGCAGCTGAATCGGAAGATCGGTTGCTTCTTTCAGCGCGGTTACCAGCTCAGTTGCCTTGTACGGAACGAGCAGGCCTGCCATATCTTTAATACAGATGGAATCTGCACCCATCTCTTCGATTCTCTTTGCCATGGTGGTCCAGTAATCCAGGGTGTAAGCATCTCCTAAAGTATAGGAAAGTGCTACCTGTGCGTGGCCTTTTTCTTTGTTTGCTGCGCTGACAGCGGTCTGCAGGTTGCGCAGATCGTTCATACAGTCAAAAATACGGATGATGTCGATTCCGTTTGCAATGGATTTCTGTACGAAATACTCTACTACGTCGTCTGCGTACGGACGATATCCCAGGATATTCTGTCCACGGAACAGCATCTGCAGTTTTGTATTTTTGAATCCGTCACGGAGTTTTCTCAGTCTCATCCATGGATCTTCATGCAGAAAACGTAAGGAAGCATCGAAAGTTGCACCTCCCCAACACTCTACTGCGTGATATCCGACTTTATCCATTTTATCGATGATCGGAAGCATCTGTTCTGTTGTCATTCTCGTCGCGATCAGGGACTGATGTGCATCACGCAGAACAGTTTCCATAATCTTGACAGGTTTCTTTTCTACTGCCATTTCTATCCTCCTAAATGAAGTGTTTTTCACTTTTGTTTGTCTTAAGAAGTTATACACCAAAGATCGCCATGAAGGTACCGGCCGCTACTGCTGTACCGATAACACCGGCTACGTTCGGTCCCATCGCATGCATCAGCAGGAAGTTCGTCGGATCTGCCTCAGCGCCAACCTTCTGGGATACACGGGCTGCCATCGGAACCGCAGATACACCTGCAGAACCAATCAACGGGTTGATTCTTCCATGTGTTGCCTTGCACAGTATTTTTCCTAACAGGACACCGCCTGCAGTACCAAATACGAATGCGATCAGACCCAGTGCAACGATCTTTAAAGTGCTGACATTTAAGAATGCCTCCGCACTTGTGGATGCACCAACGGAAGTACCAAGAAGGATAACAACGATGTACATCATGGCGTTGGAAGCTGTCTCCTGAAGCTGTTTTACAACGCCGCACTCGCGGAACAGGTTACCAAGCATCAGCATACCTACCAGCGGAGCGGTAGACGGAAGAATCATGCAGACAACGATTGTAATGACAATCGGGAACAGAATCTTCTCAAGTTTGGATACGGAGCGAAGCTGCTCCATTTTGATTTTACGCTCTTTTTCTGTAGTCAGAAGCTTCATGACCGGCGGCTGGATGATCGGCACAAGTGACATATAGGAATATGCTGCTACTGCGATCGGTCCCATCAGGTGCTGCTGTCCGAGCTTGTTCAGAAGGAAGATAGAAGTCGGGCCGTCGGCACCGCCGATGATGGAGATAGCTGCTGCCTCTCTTCCATTGAATCCCATGAAAATAGCGAAAAAGTACGCCAGATAGATACCAAGCTGTGCTGCAGCTCCCATGATGAAGCTGATCGGGTTTGCAATCAGCGGACCGAAGTCTGTCATCGCACCTACACCCATGAAGATCAGGGATGGGAGGATACTCCACTCGTCCAGAGTAAAGAAATAGTAGAACAGACCGCCCGCATGCTCAAGACCCTGTACGTCGGTATAAGGCTCAGCCATGATGTCCGGGTAAATGTTTACAAGCAGCATACCGAATGCGATCGGTACAAGAAGCAACGGCTCAAATTCATGCTTAATCGCAAGATACAAGAAGAAGCAAGCCACTGCGATCATAACGTAATTGCCCCAGTCCAGATTAAAAAACGCCGTCTGGTGAAGCAGGTTGTTTAAAGTTTCAGTAATCATTTTTTCACCTCCGGTTTTTTCTTACAACGGGCATTAGTTCATGGTTGCAAGAACGTCACCGGATTCTACTGCATCGCCTACTGCTACATTGATGGTTGCTACTGTGCCATCCTGCGGTGCTACAACCGGGATTTCCATCTTCATGGCTTCCAGTACAAGAACAGCATCTCCTGCTTTTACAGCGGTGCCTGCTGCTGCTTCGATTTTGCAGATTTTACCAGGTACAGAAGCAGTAACCTCTACGCTGCCTGCTGCGCCTGCCGGAGCTGCTGCTTTCGGTGCTGCCGGTGCTGCTTTTGGTGCCGGAGCTGCTTTTGCTGCGCTGACAACTGGAGCTGCGCCTGCTGTGGTTCCTTCTTCTACAGTTACGTTATATACATTTCCGTTTACGGTAATGGTGTAGTTTTTCATTGAAAATTTCCTCCTTAAGCTCTTTTGCCTTTTCTGCGGATCGGACGTGCAACATAAGCATCTCCGGATGCAGAAGCCATATCTTCTTCATACATGGCGATTGCAGCTGTAATAACAGCCTGCAGCTCCATATCGTCTGCTTCCGGTGCTGTCTCTTCAACAACCGGTGCTGCGACAGCCTTCGGTGCTTCCTGTACAGGTGCTGCCGGTGCTTTTTTCTTCTTCTTGTCTCCCAAAATGTAATCAAACGAAGAAATAACGAAAATCAGGAAAATCAGCATAACAAATACGGTACCGATTCCGATGATGGTGTTCATGCCGGCCTGGCCGATCAGAACGCCCTTTGACTCCTCAACGGTGATGGTGAGGTCGGTCGGAACTGGTGTTCCGGTGCTGATGTTCCAGAATACGCGGACAATACCAGGATTTTTTTCAAATTCACCCGGAATTGTGCAGGTTACAAAATCTCCGTCTACTTCGAGAGTACCGTCTTCCAGGCTTTTTACCTCTCCGAGGTCAGCCTTTGCCTCTTCCCATGCCTCAGCTGCTCTTGCATAGAACTGCTGGTCGGAAGCTTCCATATTGGCAAGATCGTCATCGCTGTAGGTCATCAGGCTCTGTCCTACCCACTGAACACTGGAGGAGAGCAGAGAATCTACCGTAGATGCCTCAACCGGTGAATAAGCCGGTGTAGATGCCGCATCCGCAAAAACAGGAGCTACGGTCACAACCATGGTGCAGGCTGCGGTAAGGACGAGACTTACTAATTTTTTCCAGTTCTTTCTCATCGTATGCCACCTTCCTTAGACTGTTCCGTGTTTTCTGTCCGGTCTGTCTTCTCTCTTGGTATACAGCATCTCGAATGCGCCGATAACATATTTTCTGGTGTCTTCCGGCTCGATGATGGTGTCCACATAGCCTCTTCTGGCTGCGGAAGTTACATTGTTCTGAAGGGTTGCATATTCAGCTGCTTTCTCGTTGATGGTAGCAGCGTCAGATCCTTCGTACATGATCTTTGCTGCAGATTTTGCATCCATCATTCCGATTTCTGCGTTCGGCCATGCAAATACCATGTCTGCTCCGATGGATTTGCTGTTCATGACAACGTATGCGCTTCCGTATGCTTTGCCGACAACAACGTTTACTTTCGGAACGGTTGCGTTTGCGAAAGCTGCGGTCAGGGCTGCTGCGTTCTTAGCCATGGTTCTCTCAGAGCATTTGGTTGCCTTGAATCCGGTTACGTTTGTGATGGTAAGTACCGGGATGCAGAAAGCATCGCAGAAGTTTACGAAATCTGCTGCTTTTTTGGCTCCTCTTGCGCTTAAGGTTCCATCCATTTTCTCTTTTACCGTTCCGTCCTCGCCGTAGATTTCAGAGCGGTTTGCAACTGCTCCTACGGTTGCTCCGTTTAACTGGATAAATGCAGTTACAACATCTTTTCCGTAAGCGGCTTTGGTCTCAAAATAGATGCCGTTGTCGCTGAGCTGAGAAAGAAGGATTCCGGTATCGCCTGCGCAGTTTGCAAGGTCTGCACATGCACGGTTCAGATCATCCTCGCACTCGGTGTATGCTTCGTCCTCGTTGTTTGCCGGAAGCATAGATACCAGGTTTCTGATCTGTCCGAGGATTTCTTCCTCGGTTCCAGCAAAGTCAACAAGACCTGCTTCTTCGCCCTGGAAATCTGCGGATGCGGTATCACATTTGGATACGTGGTTTCCGTCCAGTGCGTTCGGGGAGTTTACGAAAAGTTTTCCGTTTTTAGACTCCATGAACGTGAAGTCTGTCATAGCCGGGATGAGTGCCATACCGCCGCCGCAGGTACCAAATACTGCTGTGATCTGTGGAATCACGCCGGATGCCATTGCCTGCGCCATATAGATTTCGCCGAAACCGTTCAGAGCATCAGTTGCCTCCTGCAGACGCATACCGGCACAGTCTACCAGTCCGATGACCGGAGCACCTGTTTTCTGTGCAAACTCATACAGTCTCGCGATTTTTTTTGCATGCATTTCGCCGATGGTACCGCCCATCACAGACGCATCCTGGCTGTATACGTATACCAGGCTGCCGTTGATCACACCGTAACCAGTAATTACACCATCGGATGGTGTCTCCATGCCGGCCATGTTGAAATCTGTGCTTCTGGCAGTAACCTGTCCGCCGATTTCCACAAAGCTGTTTTCATCCAGCAAAGAGGCGATTCTTGTGCTCGCTAAACTTTGTGCTGTGTTACTCATTCTTCAAACCTCCATCTTTCTATTTTCATTATAAAATTTTAAACAAATTTTATACAAGTCTATCATATCTGTTTTTTCGTTTTTTTTCAATACTTTTTCTCACCTTTTTGACAGAAAATAGACAGAAAAATTTCAGATTTTTCCTATTATAAATGGAAGGTCAAACTTGATTTTTCCCGGCCTTTCCTTTTTCAAAAAGTCCTGTTTTCTTTCCGCATCGTACAAAAAAGCCGCCCGGCGGCGGCTTTTCTTACACGTTTTTCCTTCGGTTTAATATAGTTCAATGTGAACCGGAATTCCATTCTCATACTGCATCGCCGGTTCGCCAAGAATCAGCGGACGAAGATACGCCATCATCTCCTCGGTCACATCATGACCATCTTCTGTAATCCAGGAAAGCGGCACTTTCTTTTCTTTATTTGCCACTTCCGATACCGGAACGGAGGTATACTCCACGCGGTAAGGATCCGCGGAGATTCTTCGGATCGATGCCATCTGTCCTCCCTGTTTTTCCAGTGCACACTGGCAGGCTTTCATGCCGAGCATACGGGACTCCTCAAGATCGGTCGCACTCGCAAGATGAGCCGCGCACCGCTGCATCAGGTTCAGTTCAATCGATCTTACCTTACAGCCGATACGGTCACGCACCAGCTCTTCGAGTACTTTTGCAGAACCTGCAATGTAGCTGTGCCCAAACTGATCCTGTGCATCGCTCTGCACCTGCTCAGAAACATAGCGGCCCTCGCTGTCATGGATGCCCTCGCTGATTGCAACCAGAACACTGTCCTTCTGTTCCAGTTTTTCCTGCACATCCTTTAAAAACTGTTCGGTGTCAAAGACCGGCTCGCAAAGATAGATCAGGCTCGGCCCTTCTCCGCCGTTGACACGGGACAGTGCAGACGCTGCCGTCAGCCATCCTGCGTTTCTTCCCATGACCTCCACGATGGTCACAGCCTTCTTTTCATATACATGGCAGTCTCTCTCCAGCTCTGCAAAGGTTGCTGCCAGATATTTTGCCGCAGATCCAAAGCCCGGGCAGTGATCCGTTTCGACAAGATCATTGTCAATCGTCTTTGGCGCCCCGACAACAAACACATCGTCCACACCGTTTTCTTTGCAGTACTTTGACATCTTGTCTACGGTATCCATCGAATCATTTCCGCCGATATAAATAAAATAACGGATCTCATGTCTGCGAAAAATTTGAAGTATTTCTTCAAAATCCTCCTTGTTTTCTTCCGGATCGCCCAGTTTATAACGACAGGAGCCAAGCGCTGCTGCCGGGGTCTGCATCAGAAGAGAGATTTTTTCTGCTGAATCCAGTTTTTTTCCAAGATCAAGAAATTTTTCTGCAAGCACGCCTTCAATTCCATTTACCGCACCATAAATATGATCTACTTTTCCGGACAGTGCAGCACAGGAAACAACTCCTGCCACCGTTGCATTGATCGCCGCGGTCGGTCCGCCAGACTGCGCTACTAACAGATTTCGCATATGATTTTCCTCCATCTATTCCCACTACTTTCTAAAAGTTTTTCACGAAATCACTTTCGCTTCGTCCTATAGCGTACCATATTTTTTTTCTTCCGTACACCCTGTTTTGCGTTTCCGGGAAAAGCCTGTAGACTTTCACAACGGATTGCAAAGTTTTTCGTTTTTTTCTTGCAGGATTGCCCTTAAAAAGCTATAATAGAGCAATGTCCACGAAAAGGACGCAGAAAAATATACGTTTCATCAACAAAAAAACTGGAGGTTTTTTTCATGCAGACCAAGCAAGATGGCCGTCTCGGCACCGAAAAAATCGGGAAACTGATGCTCGAACTGGCCCTTCCCTCTGTCCTCGCACAGATTGTAAATGTACTATATAACATTGTAGACCGCATTTATATCGGCCGGATTCCTGATGTTGGTTCCCTGGCACTGACCGGTGTCGGCGTCACGTTTCCGATTATCACAATCATCTCCGCCTTTGCCGGATTCGCAAGTGGAGGCGGTGCTCCTCTTGCCGCCATCGCACTCGGACAGAAAAACCGGGACCGCGCAGAAAAAATTCTTGGAAGCTCCACTTCCCTGCTGCTCTTTTTCTCCGTGTGTCTGATGGCGTTTTTCTTTTTCTTTCAGACACCGCTTCTGTACCTCTTTGGTGCAAGCAGCAACACAATCCGATACGCTTCCACGTATATTTCCATTTATCTTGTCGGAACCGTATTTGTCGAGCTGGCTGTCGGATTGAATACTTTTATCAGCTGTCAGGGACACGCACGCACGGCCATGTGCTCCGTTCTCATTGGCGCTGTTATCAACATTGGTCTTGACCCGGTTTTCATCTTCGTTCTTCATATGGGTGTTTCCGGGGCCGCACTTGCTACCATTCTCTCCCAGGCTTTAAGTGCTGCATGGGTTCTTCGGTTTCTTACCTCAAAAAAATCAGGTGTCCGCCTTTCTCTTCGCACCATGAAACCGGATTTTTCCATTTTAGGCTCTGTCATGGCACTCGGCATCTCACCATTTATCATGTCTGCAACGGAAAGTGCCATCACAATCGTCATGAACCACGGGCTACAGACGTACGGCGGCGACCTCTATGTCGGCTCGATGACAATTCTCCAGTCGGTGCTGCAGCTGATTTTCGTACCGGTCAACGGCTTTACGAACGGTGTACAGCCGATCATCAGCTACAACTTTGGTGCAGGCCAGTTTGACCGTGTCCGCCAGACAATCCGGCGCATGATCGCCATTACTTTTACTGCCGCTTTCGTCTACGTTGTATTCGCAATGCTTCGTCCGGCTCTTTTTGCCGGTCTTTTCACGACTGACCCGGAACTGATTGTCATCGTAGAGAAGGTACTTCCGGTTTACATTGCCGGCATGGCAATTTTCGGACTGCAGAGCGGCGTACAGAGTTCCTTCCTCGGTCTTGGCCAGGCGAAGATTTCTCTTTTTATTGCACTGCTTCGAAAAGTCATCCTTCTGATTCCGCTTGCACTCATTCTGCCGCATTTCTTCGGTGTCATGGGCGTTTACTATGCAGAACCGATCGCTGATGTATGTTCTGTTATCACTGCCGTTACGCTGTTTCTCTGCAATATCCGGAAAATTCTTTCAACGGAAACACTTGCAAAAGTAACTCATACCGAAGAGTGACAAAAGAGGCGCTCTGCGACCTTTTCCATGCACCACCCATAATCAATTTTCTCGATCGTTTCGGCTGCATAGACGGGATATTCCGCGAGAAGAATCCCGTCGATCGAATACGTAACTGAACCGACCTTTTCTCCTTTCTTTACCGGGGCTTTCAAAAGCTCCGGTAAAAAAATGTCTTTTTCCGGTATTTCTGTCTCTTTCAGAAGAGCGGGAAGCGAGCGCGCCGGATCAAGCGCCGGGCTTGTAAGGGTAAGGCGGGCGCTGCTTTTTACCTGCAGCATCCCGTCGTAAATACCGTCTGCTACTTCAATCTGCCCTGGGTTCCAGCTATGGTCCAGCACGTCACGATACATATACGATTCCAGCCCGTAGTTTAAAAGCTTTGCGGCATCCGCCCATTTATAGTTTTTATGGCTGGGCCATCCGCACGCAAGCAACGACACAATCAGACGCTTTCCATCCCGCTCCAGCGCACCGGTATAACAGTAACCGGCTTTTGCCGTGAAGCCGGTTTTTCCCGAAACAGCTCCATCCATCTGATCCAGCAGTGCGTTGTGATTATAGCAGTTGAACATGTTTTTCTTTTCCAGATCCCAGAAGGTATAGGACCGCGTCTGCGTCACTGCGAGAAACTGGGCGGCTTTCGGTGAAATCCAGACACAGTATCGCATGATCCGTGCCAGATCAGCTGCTGTCGTGTGGTGATCTCCGCCTGCGTCAGAAGCATCGAGACCGTTCGGCGTCACAAAATGCGTATCTGTACAGCCGATTGCTGCGGCTTTTTCATTCATAAGCGATGCAAATTCCTCTACACTTCCGCCGATGGTCTCTGCAATCATTACCGCCGCGTCGTTATGCGATTCCAGCATCAGGGAATACAGAAGATCGCCAAGCAGAAACTGTTCTCCCTCCCTCACACCGAGATGTACTTTCGGCGCTGCGGCTGCTTTAGCCGATGCAGTTGCGACCGTCTGCTCTTGTCCGTTTTCCAGTGCCAGAATGCATGTCATGATTTTCGTTGTGCTCGCCATTGCCATAGGATCTGTCTCGCGTTTTCCGAACAGCACACGGCCGGTATCGCCATCCATCAGGCATGCCGCCGTTGCAAACAGCTGATTCGGCTCGCTCTCCTGCTCTGTCGCAGTCACGGACACACTTCCCAAAAACAGAAGCAGGATTCCCAGGAAAAAACCTGTCTTGTTTCTTCTTTTTCTGTTCAAAATCAGATCCCCCTTGTGTTTTTTCTCTTTAAAAATGGAAAAGCCGGACGCTCTTTTGGGACCGGCTTTTTGTCTGCTTCTTCTTCATTATATGAGGTTTCCTGCAAAATCATGGTAAAATTTCACAAAGTTATTGACACTGCGATCCATATCATGTATAATTCCCCGTGTTTGTATAGAATTACTAAACTTTTTGTTTATTTTTACTGAGATTTCCTGAGAATCCGTATTCAGCAAAAGGATCCCAGGAAAGACTTTGGATGCAGAAAGGATTTTTTATGGAAATCGGAAAAAAATCAGGGAACTGCGGATGTGGAAAGGGCTGACGCAGGAGGAACTGGCAGATCGGAGCGAGCTGTCAAAGGGATTTATTTCCCAGCTTGAAAACGATGTGACCTCTCCCTCGATCGCCACGCTGGTTGATGTTCTTACCTGCCTTGGAACGGATCTAAAAACGTTTTTCGGCGAAGAGCAGGACAATCAGGTTGTCTTTTGCGAAGAAGATTACTTTGTAAAGACCGCTGAAGCGCAGGGCAACGAGATCGCATGGATCGTTCCGAATGCACAGAAAAACAGGATGGAGCCAATCCGGCTGACGCTGCAAAGCGGCGCGTGCACCGAGATTGATTCACCGCATGAAGGCGAGGAATTCGGCTATGTACTTTCCGGCCGTATTCTCCTTCATCTTGGAGATGAATGCCACAAAGTGAAGAAAGGGGAAAGCTTCTACTATCCCGCTTCCTGTAATCACTATCTGGAAAATCCGGGTAAAACACCGGCCATCATTCTCTGGGTCAGTTCACCGCCTTATTTTTAGATTTTTTACACCGCGTGATTTTCACGAGAAACGGTGTTCCAAATTTCACAACCCGAAAGGAGCATATTACACATGAGTACCAAATTACTTGATCTGGTCAACATCACAAAATCGTACGACGGAGTTACCATTCTGGATGATCTGAATCTTTATATCCGTGAAAACGAATTTCTTACCCTCCTTGGCCCGAGCGGCTGCGGAAAAACAACCACATTACGTATCCTCGGCGGTTTTGAGACACCGGATGCCGGAAAGGTTTTATTTAACGGACAGGATATCACCCAGCTTCCGCCAAACAAACGCCAGCTAAACACGGTGTTCCAGAAATATGCTCTTTTCACGCATATGACAATTGCGGAAAACATTGCTTTCGGGCTGAAAATCAAAGGAAAATCCAAAGCATATATCAATGACAAAATCAAATACGCATTAAAACTTGTTAACCTTGAGGGTTACGAAAACCGCTCCCCGGCGCTTCTCTCCGGCGGCCAGCAGCAGCGAATCGCCATTGCGCGCGCGATTGTCAACGAACCGAAAGTTCTCCTTCTGGATGAGCCGCTCGGCGCACTTGACTTAAAGCTCCGCCAGGACATGCAGTACGAGTTGATCCGTCTGAAAAACGAACTTGGCATCACCTTTGTCTATGTCACCCACGATCAGGAAGAGGCGCTTACCATGTCGGACACGATCGTTGTCATGAACCAGGGTTATATCCAGCAGATCGGCACACCGGAAGACATCTACAATGAGCCGCAGAACGCATTCGTTGCAGACTTCATCGGTGACAGCAACATTCTCGACGGCATCATGATTGAGGACCGTCTCGTCGAGATTCTCGGTGCGAAGTTCGAGTGCGTTGATGTCGGATTCGGCAAAAACAAACCGGTCGACGTTGTGATCCGCCCGGAGGATATTGATCTTGTGAAACCGGAGGAAGGTACCATCCGCGGACGTGTCACCCATCTGATTTTCAAAGGTGTTCACTATGAGATGGAGGTTACGGTGAACGGTTTTGAGCTTCTCGTTCACTCTACCGATCTGTTCCCGGTCGGACAGGAAGTCGGCATCCATGTCGATCCATTTGATATCCAGATCATGAACAAACCGGAATCCGAAGATGAGGAGGCGGCAGCTGTTGAAGAGTAATAAATTAAAGAAATGGCTGGCAGCACCTTATGCCGTCTGGGCTGTTGGTTTCATCATCATCCCGCTGATCCTGATTCTCTACTATGCGTTCACCGGGGAAGAAGGCGGCTTTACCCTTTCGAATTTTGCCTACGTTGCAACGAAGGAAAACATCAAGGCACTTGGCCTGGCTCTGTGGCTCTCACTCCTTAGCACAGTACTCTGTCTTGTCCTTGCCTATCCGCTTGCCATGATTCTGGCAAACCGGAATGTCAACCAGACCAGCTTTATTGTGCTGATCTTCATTCTCCCGATGTGGATGAACTTTCTGCTCCGTACGCTTGCATGGCAGACACTGCTTGAGAAAAACGGCGTCATCAACAGCATTCTCTCGTTTTTCCATCTGCCCGGCATTTCCATCATCAACACACCGGGAGCGATCATTCTCGGTATGGTTTACAACTTCCTGCCGTTTATGGTTCTGCCGATCTACAATGTCCTGATTAAGATCGACCGCGATGTCATCAACGCAGCAAGAGACCTTGGAGCGAACAGTGTACAGACTTTTCTGAAAGTAACGCTGCCGCTCACCACGCCGGGTATCGTAAGCGGTATTACCATGGTATTTATCCCGGCGCTTACAACCTTTGTTATTTCCGACCTGCTCGGCGGAAGCAAGATCCTTCTGATCGGAAACGTCATCGAGCAGGAGTTCAAACAGACCAACAACTGGAATGCCGGAAGCGCACTTTCCACAGTCCTGATGATTTTCATCATCCTGTCTATGGTTCTGATGAACAAATACGATAAAGACGGGGAGGGAACGGCATTTTGAGAAAGAAACTGGAAAAAATTTACATGGCGCTCATCTTTATTCTTCTGTATGCGCCGATTGTCACCCTTGTGGTGCTCTCCTTTAATGCATCAAAAACGCGTGCCAAATGGGGCGGCTTTACGCTGCACTGGTACCGTTCACTGTTTGCCAATACAGAGATCATGAACGCGCTGTATACAACGTTAATCATTGCGCTTCTTGCCTCTGCGATTGCAACCATCCTTGGAACGCTTGCGTGCATCGGCATCAACAGCATGTCAAAAAAAAGCCGGACGCTTTTCATGGGTATTACGAACATCCCGATGCTGAACGGTGAGATCGTTATGGGAATCTCGCTGATGCTGCTCTTTATCATCTGCCGCATTCAGCTTGGATTCGGCACGATTCTGATGGCGCATATCACGTTCAATGTTCCTTATGTTATTTTGAGCGTTATGCCGAAATTAAAGCAGACGAACAAATCAACGTACGAGGCAGCCCTCGACCTTGGCGCTTCCCCTCTGTACGCGTTTTGGAAAGTCATCTTCCCGGACATCATGCCAGGCGTTGTTTCGGGCTTTCTGCTCTCCTTTACGATGTCCCTCGATGATTTCGTTATCACCTACTTCACCAAGGGACCGGGCGTTGATACGCTCTCCACAAAGATTTATGCCGAAGTCCGCAAGGGAATCAAGCCGGAGATGTACTCGCTCTCCACGATTCTTTTTGTTACCGTACTGCTTCTGCTGCTCCTTGTGAATGTGAATCCTTCTCCGAAGGAAGAAAAAGAGGAGGCAAAAGAGCGCGAGGCTATGGCGAAGAAGGGCATCCGTTTCCGCATCACGAAACGTGTGGTCTTCCGCCGGATTCTTCCGATCGCCATGGTGCTTGTCATCGGCGGCGGCGGTATTTACTACGGAAGCCAGAATGCTTCAGCCGGCGGCTCCCAGCAGCTGATTGTGTACAACTGGGGCGAATATATGGATTCTGATGTCATCGATATCTTTGAGGAAGAAACCGGTATCCACGTTGTTTACGAGGAGTATGAGACGAACGAAATCATGTATCCGAAGATCAAATCCGGTGCGATTTCCTACGATCTTGTCTGCCCGTCCGACTATATGATTCAGAAGATGATCCAGAACGATCTGCTGCAGCCGATCAACTTTGACCATATTCCGAACGCTTCCAACATTGGAGATATGTACTACGAGACTTCCGAGCAGTTCGACCCGGGCAATCTCTACTCGATCCCGTACTGCTGGGGAACAGTTGGTATTCTGTACAACAAAAAAATGGTAACCGAGCCGATCGACTCCTGGTCTGTTCTGTGGGATACCAATTACCGCGACAGCATTCTGATGCAGGACAGCGTGCGCGATGCGTTTGCTGTTGCTTTAAAGGATCTGGGATACTCCTTAAACTCCACCAATATCAAGGAGCTGACGGAGGCGAAGGATCTGCTTGTGACACAAAAACCTCTCGTGCAGGCGTACGTTGTGGATCAGGTGCGTGACAAGATGATCGGAAATGAGGCGGCTATCGGCGTTATTTACTCCGGTGAAGCTATCTACACGAAGCGTGAAAACCCGGATCTGGAATACGTTGTTCCAAAAGAAGGCTCTAACGTCTGGATCGATTCCTGGTGCATTCCAAAAGATGCGCAGCATGTCGAGAACGCAGAGAAATTCCTGAATTTCCTCTGCCGGCCGGACATCGCACTGAAAAACTTTGAGTATATTACCTACTCTACGCCGAATGATGCGGCGCGTGAACTGATTGAGGATGACGATATCCGAAACAGTGAAATCGCCTTCCCGGATGAGGAAACGCTTGCACGGTGCGAAACCTTTACGTATCTTGGCGATGATGCCGATGAGGTTTACAACCAGCTGTGGCGTGAAGTAAAATCAAATTAAAGATCTGCTTTCGGACAAAAAAAGATCCCGGTCAGGAATTCTTAGGAAAGATTCCTGCCGGGATTTTTCTATTCTTACTGTTGCTCTCAAAAGTCTGTTTTAATCAAAATTGTGGTCAAAGCGCGGAGAAAGCGTTCCGTTTCCATGGAGCACTTCATCCAGCTTTACAAGCTCCTGCGGCGCCTCTGCAAGCGCTCTTTCGTACAGGTGGACAAGATTCCGTGTGCCCGCTTCGCATTCCTTCTGAGACCTTCCAGGCATCACACGGCCGCCCATCGAATCATAGCAGCCGACCAGTTTCATCGCTCCAAGAAGAAGGCTTCTTACCGCACTGCTGCGGCAGATCGTGATTCTCGTCCAGAGCTTCATGCCCTTCAGGCATTCGACAATTTCTGTTTCCCCGATTTCCGGAAAACAGCGTGGATGACCTTGTTGCCGTCGGTGTGCGGGCAGATCGGCGATGCCGGACGGTATACGAGCGGATCGAGGCCGTCCTCCAGCATGAAGTACTGGTCAAGGCTCGTCTCAATCTTTGCATGGGAAATTCCAGTGTGATCCACAAATTTCCCGATATACGGATGACACGTCGAATCGAGAAGGTAATGGCAGGCAAAGCCTAACAGATACGCTTCCATCGCCTCTGACGGGCTCTGCTGATACTTTTTCACCTCATCCTCGAACAGAACGGAAGCCGTCTGCTCATGCAGAAACGTTCCGTAATCAGACACACGGTTTTTCGAGAACGGACGGTAATAAAAGAAGATATCCGGCCCGTGCAGTCCGATCAGATACAATTTTTTGTTTTCTCGAATGATCTTTTTCAAATTTGCCGGAAGCTGTTCATAGACTTCTCTTCCGAACCTGTCGTGTGCGTACGTAGTAGGCATATCGGTATCTCCCTTCTTTTTTCTCCTGCCGGATCAGACATCCAGCTTGATCTGCATTTCCTCTTCCACTTCTGCGCGGAAGTCCTCCATCTTGACCGGACTGATCTCCGGCAGATTGTCGGTGGAATCAACGCCGAAGTTCCGCAGGAATTCTTCGGTCGTGCCGAACACAATCGGGCGGCCCGGCGCGTCGAGACGGCCAAGCTCCTGCACCAGATTGTACTCCACCAGTTTGTTGACCGCGTGATCGCTCTTGACGCCGCGGATCTTGTCGATCTCCTGCTTCGTGATCGGCTGCTTGTAGGCAATGATCGAGAGGGTCTCCATCATGACGTCGGTCAGAACCGCCTTCTTCGGCTGCATGGCGATGTTGACAAGATAATCATAATATTCCTGTTTCGTGCACATCTGATACGCATTTTCAAGCTCCACGATGTGGATGCCGCGGTCTTTCGTATTATATTTTTCCATCATATGGTTCAGAATCCTGCGGGTCGTCTCCGTGTCATGGCCGATCGCTTTTGCAATCCTTCCCAGCTCCACGGAATCTCCCATCGCAAAAAGGACTGCCTCGATGGCTGCTTCCGCCTCCTCGACCGAAGAGGGGCGTCTTGCCTCACCCAGGGCAGTTTCTTTATTCCTGTTCTGTTCTTCCATCTGTCTTGTCCTCACTGTCTGTCTCGTCTGTATACGGCACAACTACGGTGTCTTCATCCTCCAGGGATTCAATCAGGATATCCCCGAAAAGCTCCTCCTGGCTGATCCGGATTTTGCCGGTTTTCATCAGCTCCAGGATTGCAAGGAAGGTGACAATCACATGCACCTTGCCCGGCTGGGATTCCAAAAGGTCGCGGAAGCTGAAGCGGCGTTTTTTAACAGCAAACTGCTCGACATACGTCATCTTGTCCGGCAGGCTGACCTCTTCTTTTTCGATCTTTCCGAACTTGCTTCGGATCGGGTCGATCTTGTCCTCCTGGCGCTTTAAAATCATTTTATAGATCGTATGGAGCTTCGCGAGAGAAATCTGCGAGAGAAGCTCGGAGGTGTCGACCGGCGTCCTGTACTCCAGCACTTCTCTTGGAAGCGTCGGCTCCTTGTACACGGAACGGCTCGCCTCGTTCATGCGGTCACGCAGCTCGTACGACATGTACTTGTACATTTTGTACTCTAAAAGCTGCTGCACCAGCTCGGCTCTCGGGTCCTCTTCCTCGCCTTCCTCATTCACTTCTTTCGGAAGCAGCATGCGGCATTTGATATCCAGAAGCGTCGCCGCCATGACCATGAACTCGCTCATGATGTCGAGGTCTTCCCGCTCCATCTGATGAATGTATTCCAGATACTGGTCCGTAATCTCTACAATGGGGATATCGTAAATATCTATTTTGTTTTTATCGATCAGGTGAAGAAGAAGGTCCAGCGGTCCTTCAAACACCGGAAGCTTTACTGGTATCGCCATGTGCTCTGTTCTCCCTTACGTTTTCCCGATATCTGTAATAATCAATTCTCTTCTGTTCCAGATGCGGACCGGAATGGTGTGTTCGCCCGTTCCTGCACTGATGATCTGGCAGGTGCCGCCCGTCAGGAACAGCCCGCGGCAGTTTTCGAAAAAGGCGGAAATCCGGCGTCACAAGCCCCCGGTGCGCGCCAAGGCCCACCACGCCGCCGTGATAATGGCCGGAAAGCGTCAGATCGGCTCCATATGATGCATAGGAGCTGCGGTAGGCAGGGTGATGCGCCAGCAGAATGCCGTAGCGCGCCGGATCCGGTTTTCCAAGATGGTCCGTCAGTTCCGAAACCGGCAGCGGTCCGCGGTAAAAGCGGTTGTAATAGGTGCGGTCCATGGCATAGCCGTAGATCCGGACCGGACAGCCGCTGATGGTAAGATCCGCCGTCTCATTTTCCAGATAGCAGATTCCTGCCTTTTTCAGGCGCTCCCGGAGCTTTTCATACAGATCGCCGTACTGTTCCGGATACAGCTTCAGACGGTATTCGTGGTTTCCGCAGCCATAGATTACCTGGTATTCCTCCGCAAGACGTTCCGCGAAACTCAGACCCGGGTCGAGGTTCTCCCCCGGCTTTGCCACAATCTGGTCCCCGCCGATGATGACAAGATCCGGAGCCGCCTCATCGATGACTGCCTTTAACACCGTGTTATCCGGGCCAAACTCCATATTGTGAAGATCACTGATAAACGCCAGACGAAAACCGTTTCCTTCCAGAAATTTTCCATTTGACGAAAGTTTGTAATAGGTCGTTGTAAATTTTCTCATACCGTTCATTATACTTGATTTTTCGGTGTATGACAACCCGTTTTCCCTGCTGTTTATAAGCCCAGTGCCTGTTTTGCCAGCTGATCGGCTTTTTCGTTGTAGGTGACGCCGGTGTGGCCCTTTACTTTGCAGAAACGGATCGCAACTTTGGCCGATGCCAGATCGTAAAAATTCCGGTAATCGATGGTTCCCTGTTTTTTCGCCTGCCATTCTCTCGTACACCAGCTTGCGATTCCCTGGTAATCGTGATAGATGGCCAGCTCCGGAATATCATGTGTCAGGCAGTAAGCCATGGCCAGCTCTGCGCCCTTGATCTCGCCTGCTACATTCCGCATGGAGACGAGATCCGGGTCGCTGTATTCTTCTGCAAGATTCAACTCTTTTCCGTCCAGGAAGAGGACCACACCGCAGGAGAACTTTCCGAGCGCATGCTGATAGCTTCCATCCACGTATGCGACGGCGCTCCTGCCGACACCGGCGTATTCCGGGTCTTCGCATGGTTTTTCCGCCAGAATCAGGTGTTCCCAGTCCCAAGAAGAAGGATCGGGTGCTGCCGTGCTCTGTACTGCCTTTCGTTCCGGGGCAGCGAAATACGTTCCTTTTGTTTCCCGCAGCAATGGTTCCGGCATTTTACCGCCGCCCAGAAAGGCCTCTGCCTCCTCCAGACGCTCAAATCCCTTGTAAATTGCGCCAGGATAACCGTGTACCTGCGCTTTGCACGCATCCCATGTCCGGTAGATGCCCGGAACCTTTCCCTGTTTTACCGCATAGTAATTTTTCTTTGCCATGTTTTTCTCCTTTTCGCGCATGATACTCCGGCTTTATGCCGTCCCAAGAAAATATTGTTTCATCGTACATCCGAACAGTTCCCACATGCCGGCTCTTGCCACGTCTGCTCCATATAAAATCGCAACGGAACCAAGTTCCTCACCGTCTGCTTTGTAAACAACTCTTCCGGCACACTCGCCTTTCTGGATAGGGGCCTGCACCTCTTCCGGCAGTTCCATCGTTTTTTCCACTTCACCAATCACCGTCCCGCCCGTCGTAAGATAGCGGAATTCTTCCGCATATTCCAGTTCTGCCGTATCCTGCTTTCCGTAAACAACCGAAAGTTCCGGCAGGGGATCGCGTTCCCGGTCTATGTAGATGCTGCAGGACGAAAACCCATACTGGAACAGTGACGCTGCATCTGCAAACCGCACCTTGTAGTCCGGTGCTCCCATCACGACTGCCAGCATCGTCAGATCATTTTTCTTCGCCACTGCCGAGACGCAGTACTTCGCCTTCGAGGTGCTTCCTGTTTTCAGTCCCACACAGCCCTCATAGCCGCGGATCAGCTTATTTGTATTGGTGAGGGTGAATGGTTTGCTTCCCTTCTGTGTGACATGCGTAATCTCTTCCATCCAGATAGAGGAATAGTTCAGGATCTGCGGAAAGCGCTCGATCAGCTCCCGAGACATTTTCGCCACATCTGCCGCTGTCGTGTAATGGCCGTCGGAATCCGTGAGGCCGCAGCAGTCCTCAAACTTCGTGTCGTTCATGCCGAGTTCTTTTGCTTTCTGGTTCATCCGGCTGACAAACTCGCTTTCTGTCCCCGCAATATGCTCTGCCATCGCTACAGATGCATCGTTTCCCGAAGCAACGACAATACACTTGATCATCGTCTCAACGGTCTGCTTTTCGCCCTCTTCCAGAAAAACCTGGGACCCGCCCATACTTCTGGCGTGCGCACTCGTCGTCACTTCGTCGGTCAGCTGGAGCGTCCCTTTTTCGAGCTCTTCAAAAATCAGCAGCAGCGTCATGATTTTTGTGATGCTCGCCGGGCTTCGCTGTTCCGACGCATTTTTCTCGTACAGAACAGTTCCGGTCTGTGCCTCCATCAAAAGAACAGACGGCGAAGCCAGCCCAAGGTCCGTTGTCATCTCCGGTGCTGTCTCCTCCGTCTCCTCCGTCTCTTCTGTTTTCTGTTCCGTTGTTTCGTTCTGCTGCTTGTCGGAAGATTCTCCATTCTGCTCTGCCGCAGTCACTTTCAAGGGCGCTGCAAGAAGCGCCAGGATCATCAGCAGGCTCCAGACGATATTTCGTGTTCTTCTCTTCATATTCCCCCGAAACATCTGCTCTTTCTTCCCTACAGGCTATGCAGACGACCGCAGAACTATGCTGTCTGTTCCGTTTACAGCAGCGGTGCCAGAAACTTCAGCGCACCGCGGAGTGCACGGACTGCAAAATTTTTCTTTCGGCAGTAGTCCATATTGATCTGCTCACACTGTTCAAACGTGATCAGCGCATCCTCTTTTACCTGGGCAACCGCACTGCTGCCGTACATCCAGACACCGCACTCAAAATGCAGGTACATGCTCCGGTAATCCATGTTGATCGTTCCGACCGTCGCAACTTCATCATCACAGACAAAGCTCTTGGAATGGATAAAGCCTGGCGTATACTGGTAAATCTGAACGCCGGATTCCAGCAGGATCTCGTAATTGGCCTGCGTCAGAATATAGACAATCTTCTTATCCGGGATGCCCGGCGTTACAATCCGCACATCGACTCCGCGCTTTGCCGCCATGCAGAGAGCGGTCAGCGTCTCGTTGTCCGGAATCAGATACGGGGTAAAAATATAAAGATATTTTTTCGCCTGTGAAATAATGTTCAGATAAACATGCTCGCCTACTGTCTCTCCATCCAGCGGGGAATCGCCGTACGGCTGCACAAAACCGTCTTTTTTAAACGCTTCCTCGTGATAGATTTCCGGCCGGTATGATTCGAAATCGCATTCCATACCGGTGATTGTGCTCCACATCTGCAGAAACATCACCGTAAAACTCCATACCGCCTCACCATGCAGACAGATTCCGGAATCCTTCCAGTGGCCGAACCGCTCCTTGCGGTTAATGTATTCGTCCGCAAGATTAATGCCGCCCGTGAAAGCCGTATGACCGTCGATCACGGCAATTTTCCGGTGGTCACGGTTATTTAAAATGACATTCAGCACCGGTCGGAACTGATTGAACGCCGCACACTTGATGCCCATCTGCTGCAGCGATTTATAATACTGATACGGCAGTGTCGTCACGCAGCCGAAATCATCGTAAATCAGCCGCACATCCACACCGGCGGCCGCTTTTTCCTTCAGAATCTCCAGCACCGTATCCCACAGATACCCCTCGCTGATGATGAAATATTCCATAAAAATGTAGTGTTCTGCCTTTTTGAGTTCCTCAATAAAGTGCTCAAACCATACATCTCCCAGCGGGTAATACTCTGTTTCTGTATTTTCATAAACAGGATAATGCGCATAATTGGTCAGATAGGAAGACTGCCCCGCTGCCAGGATATTTTCTTCCTCGAGCTTTTTACGCGTCTCTTCTTCCTCTCCAAGAACGCCTCCCTGCGAAAGCAGAACTGTATCGTAATGTGTACGGAATTTTCTTGCCACACTGGAATGGCCGAGAATGCCGTACAGGCAGATTCCGGTTACCGGAAGCGCCAGGATACAGACTGCCCACATCAGTTTGTAGCCGGGATTCATTTTCGGATTATTGATAATCGAAAGCACTGCAATCAGGGAAAGAATCGTGACCGCATAGTTGATGTAGACAGATTTTTCATTTAGCTGCATCACAATTCCGGCCAGCCAGCAAAATTCCAGAAGAAGTGCAACACCGATAATGACCATACGGCTGGTAAGCAGCTTCAGAATCTTTTTCACGATACGAAACAGCTTGTTTGCTATTTTGTACAAAATTCTCATTTGTCACCGCCTTGCTGTTTTGTCAAAACCTGCGACTTTAAGTTACAAGTATAAAAATCCCCGGCAAAACAGATCGCCGGGGATTTTTTGCACATTAATTATACTTACGTTTTCTGGCAGCTTCAGATTTCTTTTTACGACGAACACTTGGTTTCTCGTAATGCTCTCTTTTACGAATCTCCTGCTGAATGCCAGCTTTTGCACAGCTACGCTTAAATCTGCGTAAAGCGCTGTCCAACGTTTCGTTTTCTTTAACGATTACATTTGACATAGTCTCACACCTAACCTCCCTCCAGTTGTAGATTGTGCATAATACAACTGTATGGGTATTTTTTGCACTGTTCTTATTATACCAGAAAAATCTCGTACGTCAACAAGTTTTTTCATTTTTTTGCAAAATTTTTCCCTGCCGCCTGCCTGGCTCCTTTTTCTGCCCTGCAGGCGGCAGGATTTTGTGCTGTTTTTCCTGCTTATTGTTATGCGATCTGGCCTTCCAGTACCTCGGCAGCTTTTGCAACTGCTTCGTCGATCTTCTCCGGATTCTTTCCGCCGGCCTGTGCCATGTTCGGACGTCCACCGCCGCCGCCGCCGACAACGGCTGCCACTTCTTTGATCAGTTTTCCGGCATGTGCACCTTTCTTCATCGCATCATCGGTTACCATGGCAAGAAGGCTTACTTTGCCGTCCTTTGCAGATGCCAGAACAACAACGCCGCTTCCCAGTTTTTCTTTCAGCTGGTCGCCAAGGTCACGCAGTCCGTTCATATCGACATCCGGTACGGATGCAGCGAGAAGTTTTACACCTTTGACTTCGGTGACTTTATCCATAACATCGCCGAGCGCTTCTTTTGCCAGTTTGCTCTTTAAGGACTCATTCTCTGCCTGGAGTGCTTTTGCCTCTGCCTGCAGATGAGCGATCTTCTCGAGGAGATCCGCCGGTGTTGTCTTTAAGAGAGCTGCTGCCTCATGCATTTTCTCTTCCTGTGCTTTATAGTATGCAGTAACAGACGGTCCGGTCAGAGCTTCGATTCTGCGGACACCTGCTGCGACGCCTGCCTCAGAAACAAGTTTGAACAGTCCGATTTCAGCGGTATTCTTTACATGGGTACCGCCGCAGAGCTCTTTGGAGAAGTCTCCCATGGAAACGACACGTACTTTGTCGCCGTATTTCTCACCGAACAGAGCCATCGCGCCGGATTTCTTTGCTTCCTCAGTATCCATGATGTCGGTTACAACCGGGATCTGCTCCTGAATCTTTTCATTTACCAGATTCTCAACTTTTTCCAGTTCTTCCGGTGTCATAGCCTGGAAGTGGGCAAAGTCGAAACGGAGTCTGGTCGGGGTTACGAGAGAACCTTTCTGCTCTACATGTGCACCGAGAACAGTCTTTAATGCCTTCTGCAGAAGGTGTGTTGCGCTGTGGTTCTTCTCGATATTTTTTCTTGCCTCTTCGTTGACCTGAAGTGTAACTTCCTCGCCGTTTGAAATCATACCGGATTTCATGACACCGACGTGGCCGTATTTTCCGCCGCGGAGTTTGATGGTATCTTCTACTTCGAATACACCATTTGCTCCTTTGATGATACCGCAGTCGCCTTCCTGACCGCCCATGGTAGCGTAGAACGGAGTTTTCTCTACGAAAATGGTTCCCTTCTGGCCTTCCATCAGAGATTCTGCAATCTCAGTCTCTGTCGTCAGAACGGTTACTTTGGAGGTATCCTCCAGATGATCGTATCCGGTAAACTCAGTTGTTACGGACGGGTCGATCTCATCGTAAACGGTTGCATCAGCACCCATGTAGTTTGTTACTTCACGGCTCGATCTTGCACGCTCTCTCTGCTCTTCCATTGCTGCATGGAAACCGTCCTCGTCGATGCCGTAGCCCTTCTCCTCGAGGATCTCTTTGGTCAGATCCAGCGGGAATCCGTAGGTATCGTACAGTTTGAATGCATCCTGTCCGTCCAGAACTTTTTTGCCTTCGCTCTGCATTTTTTCTTCGAGCTCGGAGAGGATACGAAGTCCCTGGTCGATGGTTTTGTTGAACTGGGTCTCCTCGTTGTTCAGAACGTTGAAGATGAAATCTTTTTTCTCTTCAAGTTCCGGATATCCGTCTTTAGAGCCTTCGATTACGCTTGCGGAAAGGCGGGCAAGGAACAGTCCGTCAATGCCAAGCAGACGGCCATGACGTGCTGCACGGCGGATCAGACGGCGCAGTACGTAGCCTCTTCCTTCGTTGGTTGGCATGATTCCATCGGAAATCATGAATGTTGCGGAACGGATATGGTCTGTGATAAGGCGGATGGAAACATCGGTCTCATGATCTTTATCATACTCTTTTCCGGAGATTTCGCATACTTTGTTGCGGAGTGCCTGAATGGTGTCGACATCGAAGATGGAATCTACATCCTGTACGACAACGGCCAGACGCTCAAGTCCCATACCGGTATCAATGTTCTTCTGGATCAGGTCGGTGTAGTGGCCCTCGCCGTCGTTGTTGAACTGGCTGAATACGTTGTTCCATACTTCCATGTAACGGTCACACTCGCAGCCAACGGTACATCCCGGTTTGCCGCAGCCGTATTTTTCTCCGCGGTCATAATAAATCTCAGAACACGGACCGCACGGACCTGCACCATGCTCCCAGAAGTTGTCCTCTTTTCCAAAACGGAAAATACGGTCTGCCGGGATGCCGATCTCTTTGTTCCAGATATCAAATGCTTCATCATCGTCCTGATAGATGGATGGGTACAGACGATTCGGATCGAGCCCTACTACCTGTGTTAAAAACTCCCAGGACCATGCGATTGCTTCGTGTTTGAAATAATCACCGAAGGAAAAGTTTCCGAGCATCTCAAAGAAGGTGCCGTGACGGGCTGTTTTTCCTACATTTTCAATATCGCCGGTACGGATACATTTCTGGCATGTTGTTACTCTTCTTCTCGGCGGAATCTCTGCGCCTGTGAAGTAAGGTTTCAGCGGAGCCATACCGGAGTTGATCAGTAAAAGACTTTTATCGTTGTGTGGAATCAACGAAAAACTCTTCATAGCAAGATGTCCTTTGCTCTCGAAGAACTCAAGAAACATCTTTCGTAATTCGTTTACGCCATATTTTTCCATGACTGTTTGTCCTCCAAATAATTCAGTGTGTCCCGGAATTTCTTCCGGGAATCCATTCTTTTATAATAGCACACTTAATTATTTAACGCAAATTTTTTTGAAATTCTTCTTTCCTTTTTTCAGAACGATACCGTCCTCGCCGAAGGCTGCTTTTTCTACGGCATATTTCGGATCTGTGATTTTCTCACCGTCTACGGATACACCGCCCTGCTCTACGGCACGGCGTCCTTCGTTTCTGGTCTTTGCAAGCTCTGCTTTGACAAGAAGGGTTACGATATCGATTTTATCGTCCGTGAAATCCTCTGCAGAAATTTCACTGGTCGGCATATGCTCGGAGCTTCCGGTAGAGAATACGGCACGTGCGCCTTCCTGCGCTTTCTTTGCTTCTTCCTCGCCGTGTACCATGGAGGTCAGCTCATAGGCCAGGATCTCTTTTGCCTCGTTCAGCTTGCTTCCTTCCCAGGAATCCATCTCGTCGATCTGCTCCAGCGGCAGGAAGGTCAGCATACGGATACATTTTAAGACATCGGCATCGTCCACGTTTCTCCAGTACTGGTAGAAATCGAACGGGCTGGTCTTGTTCGGGTCAAGCCATACAGCGTTTCCTGCGGTTTTACCCATCTTCTTGCCCTGAGAGTCGGTCAGAAGGGTGATGGTCATTGCATAGGCATCTTTTCCAAGTTTACGGCGGATCAGTTCGGTTCCTCCCAGCATGTTGGACCACTGGTCATCGCCGCCGAACTGCATATTGCAGCCGTATTTCTGGAACATGTGATAGAAGTCGTAGCTCTGCATAATCATATAGTTGAACTCCAGGAAGGAAAGACCTTTTTCCATACGCTGTTTGTAGCACTCTGCACGGAGCATGTTGTTGACGCTGAAGCATGCACCTACCTCACGGAGCAGTTCTACATAGTTCAGGTTCAGCAGCCAGTCTGCGTTGTTGAGCATCATAGCTTTTCCCTCGCCGAACTCGATGAAACGCTCCATCTGACGTTTGAAGCACTCTGCGTTGTGGTCGATCTCCTCGCGGGTCAGCATTTTTCTCATATCGGTTCTTCCGGACGGGTCACCGATCATGGTGGTGCCGCCGCCGATCAGGGCGATCGGTTTGTTTCCTGCCATCTGCATCCGTTTCATCAGGGTCAGTGCCATGAAGTGACCTGCGGTCAGACTGTCTGCGGTGCAGTCGAATCCGATATAGAACGTTGCTTTTCCATTGTTTACCAGGTCTCTGATTTCATCTTCGTCGGTTACCTGTGCCAGAAGGCCTCTGGCGATCAGTTCGTCATAAATCTGCATTTTGTTTTTCTCCTTTTTTCGGTTGACTTTCGGGTATGTGTTACCGTCTGGGACCAAAGTTTTTTATACAAAAAGACTCCCGTCCTTTCCGATTCAAAGGACGAGAGCCCGTATCTCCCGTGTTACCACCTTACTTCACAGCTGTCTCACGGCAGCTGCCTTTGTCGGTATCCAAAACCTCTGAATACCCTGACGCTGTAACGTTCGTCTCTTACGTCGCAGCCTACTAAAAACGTGCATCATAGTTCTTCTGCCGCCCGTTTTATTCGGTGCGCAACTCCGGGATGTATTCGAATCGTACAGAACCTGCATGCGCCTCTCATCTGCCGGCTGCTTTCTGTCCGCGTTTTTGTACGTCTACTTGTTCCCTTCCAAGCCTTTTTCCATGTTCCATAGTATAAACGGTGATTCGAAATCTGTCAAGACTTCTGCTTTCCGTTTTTTCATCTATTTTTAATATCCGCGGTCCTGATCCATCATATACAGGAGTGCGTTGCAGATGCACGCCGCGATATTGCTGCCGCCTTTTCGTCCGCGTGCCACGATATACGGGATATTGGTCTGCATAATCAGTTCTTTGGACTGTACCACATTGACAAAGCCGACCGGAACTCCGATGATCAGCGCCGGTTTTATTTTTCCTTCCCCGATCAGTTCATAGAGGCGGACCAGTGCCGTCGGCGCATTTCCAACCGCAATAATCAGCTTTTTATCCAGCTCCGCTGCTTTTTCCATGCAGGCTGCCGCGCGGGTGCTTCCGGTTTCTTTTGCTCTTGCCGCAACATCTTCGTCTGACATAAAGCAGAGCGCTTCACCGCCGTGGCGCGCAAGCACCTTTTTGTTGATGCCGGATCTTGCCATCTGCGTATCCGTCACAATGCAGGCTCCCTCCCGGATCGCCTCGATGCCTTTTGCCACCGCATGCTCCGAAAAGCAGAGATTATCCGCATAATCAAAATCCGCACTTGTGTGGATACACCGCTTTACAACCAGTTCCTGATCCTCTGGAAACGTTCTTCCGTTTAATTCTTCCGTGATAATTTCAAAGCTTCTCTTTTCAATCTCGTGCGGGCTTACCTGCTCCAGTTCTATCTTCATCTTTATGCCCCTTCTTCCAGAATTTGATAAATCTTCTTCATGTCGAGATGCTCGCGCAGCGCATCTGCGAGAATATCGTACTGTGTCTCTTTGAATGTCTGGTAATCGACACCGTGAATCTGCTCCATGGCAATTCCCTTATTCTTTGCAAGTGCTTCCACGATCCGTTCGGCAACTTCTTCTTTGTCGAAAATGCCGTGCACATACGTACCGTACACATTTCCTTTCTGTGCACCGTCCAGCTTATCCGAATCAGCACGGTTCTGATCATCGATGAACGTGAATGCTTCTGTTTCTTCTTTCCGCACCGTTTCTCCCATATGGATTTCATAGCCCTCAATCCGGGTTCCCTCGATCCCGGCAAGAACGCCTTCTGTTTTTCCAAAAGCGCCCTCCGCGCGGGTTCTCGTCTTCTCACCGGCAAATACGGTATCCATCGGCAGGAGTCCCATTCCTTTGATCGTTCCGCCGGCTTCGACATGCAGCGGATCGCTCAGCGTATCTCCGAGCATCTGGAAGCCGCCGCAGACACCGAAAATTACTTTTCCGGCCGCAGCCGCCTTCAGTACGGCCGCTTCCAGACCATTCTGACGCATCCAGAGCAGATCCTCCATCGTGTTTTTCGTTCCCGGAAGCAGAATCATATCCGGATTTTTCAGTTCGGAGACAGAGCTTACGTAGCGGAGTGATACGCCTTCGATCCGCTCGAACGGGTTGAAATCGGTGAAGTTTGAAATACGCGGGAGACGGATGACCGCAAGGTCAATGAGACCGATCTCCTCTTTTCTGGTGAATCGCTCGGTCAGACTGTCCTCGTCTTCCACTTCGATGTGGAGATACGGCGCCACGCCGACCACCGGGATGTGTGTTTTTTCTTCCAGCATCACAACGCCCGGGTCCAGGATGGTTTTGTCCCCGCGGAATTTGTTGATAATCAGACCCTTGATGCGGTCGCGCTCATCCGGCTCTAAAAGCTCTACGGTACCGTAAAGCTGAGCAAAAACGCCGCCGCGGTCAATATCTCCGACGAGGAGCACCGGTGCATCCACAAGCTTTGCCATTCCCATATTGACGATATCATCGGCTTTCAGGTTGATCTCCGCCGGACTTCCGGCTCCCTCGATCACAATGATATCATACTGTTCTTCCAGTGCATGGTACGCTTTCATGATGTCCGGGATCAGCTCTTTTTGTGGGAAAAATATTCCCGCGCACTCATGTTTCCCAGTACCTCACCGTTTACAATCACCTGCGAACCGGTGTCATTCGTCGGCTTTAACAGAATCGGGTTCATCAAAACGGACGGTTCGATCCCGGCCGCTTCCGCCTGCATGACCTGTGCACGTCCCATCTCAAGGCCTTCTCTCGTAATAAACGAATTCAGCGCCATATTCTGTGATTTGAACGGCGCCACACGGTATCCGTCCTGATGGAAAATCCGGCATAAGCCCGCCGCAAGCAGACTCTTTCCCGCATTTGACATCGTTCCCTGTATCATAATTACTTTCGCCATCGTTTTTCCTCCTAAAACCACTGCAGAATCTGTGAAACGGCTTCTGTCAGAATCTGGTTTTCTTCATGTGTGCGTACGGCTGCACGGTAATATCCGTCGGCAAGGCCCGAGTAGTTGGAACAGTCGCGGATCAGAATGCCGCCTTTTTCCAGCCGTGCGGCAAGTCCTTTCGGTCCCTCAAAGAACAAATAATTTGCACAGGAATCCCATACGGTAAGACCTGCTTTTTCCAGTTCTGCTTTCATCCAGGCGCGTTCTTTTCCGATCAGTTCCCGTGCTTCTTTGACGTAAGCATCCTCGTTCAGGCGGCAAGGCCTGCCATCTGCGCCGGAATCGAAACATTCCACGACTGCATGCTGCGGCTGATCCGATCCAGCAGATCCTCGTCGCTGCAGAGCAGATAGCCAAGACGCAGGCCCGGCATTGCGTAAATCTTTGTGAACGCACGCAGAATCAGCAGATTCGGATATTCGTCCAGTTTTCCCTGCATCGTCACTTTTTCCGGCTCCGGCAGAAATTCTATGAAACACTCATCCAGCACCAGATAGATGTTACGCTCCCGGCAGTTATCCAGGATCTTTAAAAGAAGTTCCTGCGGAATCGTAAGGCCGGTTGGATTATTTGGATTACATAAAAAAACAAGATCCAGATCGTCGGTCAGATCATCGCAGAAATCGTCCTGTAAAAGAAAGCCTTTTTCCTTTTGCAGCAGATACATACGGATAAAACACCCTGCCGCTGAAAGCGCTGCTTCATACTCTGCAAATCCCGGCGCTGCAATCAGCGCTTTTTTCGGGCGGAGAGCCTGTGTCAGGGCAAAAATAAGCTCCGCGGCGCCGTTTGCAAACAGGATATTTTCTTCTGGAAGCTGCTCCTTTTCCGACAGTGCCCGGGTCAGGTCCCGGCACAGTGCGTCAGGATACTGTTCCACCGATTCCGCGCTCTTTCTCACCGCCTCTTTCACACTTTCCGGAGCTCCAAGAGGATTGACATTCACAGAAAAATCGACTCTGCATTTTTTCGTGTAAATGTCTCCTCCATGTGGATTTTGTCTCATACCATATGCCTTCCTTTCTCTTTTCCGTTGTGTTTCTATCTTCTCTTTTTACAGAAATAAAAAGAGCGCGCGGATTCCCGCAAAGAACACCAGTCCGAGGAACGAGGTCAGATACATCAGATGATTTGCTCTTTTGATATCTTCCGCCTCGACCGGGCGGATATCATCGCCGATCGTTGGTTTCTTTACGACTTTGCCGAAATACACGGCATCTCCGGCAAGCTGTACTTCCAGCGCCCCTGCCATAACTGCTTCTGTCTGCGCAGAATTTGGGCTGGCGTGGCAGTAACGGTCGCGTTTGTAAATTTTTTCTGCATTTTTCCAGTTCATGCGCTCGCATGCAGACGCAAGAATCATCAGCCATGCGCTGATTCTCGCCGGTATGTAATTGACGACATCGTCCAGCTTTGCCGCACACCGTCCAAAATACAGATATTTGTCATTTTTGTATCCCACCATGGAATCCATGGTATTGATGGACTTATACAGAAAGCCCAATGCCGGTCCGCCGAGGGCAAGAAAGAGGAGCGGTGCAATGACACCGTCCGACGTATTCTCCGCGATCGTTTCCACGGCAGCTTTCGTCACTCCTGTTTCCGAAAGATTTTTCGTATCACGTCCTACGATCATGGAAACCGCATAGCGCGCCCCCGGAAGATCGTTTTCTTTTAATTTCTGATAGACCTTCATGCTCTCATCCTTCAGGCATTTCGTTGCCGGAATCTGCCAGCACCAGAGAACCTCCAGAAGGAAGCCGATGACCGGATGAATTTTAAATGCCGCAAAGAGCAGCAGTGCCGGAACACCGTATCCCGCCAGACAGACGAGGATCACGAGAAAAACTCCTCCGGCAAGCTCTCCCTTTGGCGTTTTCGGAAATACCTTCCGCAGCCATTTTTCCAGCAGGGCAATGAGATTTCCGATCACACGGATCGGATGGTACAAAAAGGAGGGATCTCCAAGCAGCAGGTCCAATCCATAGCCCACAATCAGGGCTGCTAATGCTGTTTTCATCTTGTTTTCTCCTGTTCTTTCCGGTAAGAGACACACTGCTCCAGAAATTCCAGTGCGAGGTGCGGACTTGCCATATAGTAAAGATGCGGGAATCCCGCCATCATCCGTTTTGTCGCATGAATGCATTCCCAGTTCCGCTTCCGCAGCGGTTTTGCCGCATGCCATGCACTTCCGCAGTCTGTGCTGTCAAAGTAATGGAACTCATGGCCGCGCACCGGATTTCCGCCGTTCCGAAAGGTATCTTTCGTGTTTGGCGTGAGGGTGATATAGCCGAATCTTCCCAGCTTTTTTGTCCGGTAAACATTTCCCGGAACAGCCTGTACCATAGGATACACATTTCCATCCATATCCTCCATGGATTCTGACAGGTACATATAACCGCCGCATTCTGCAAGAACCGGCATTCCCTGACGGATGTTATCGCGGATCTTCGTTCTCATGGTCTGGTTTTCCGAAAGCTCTTCTGCGTGCAGCTCCGGGTAGCCGCCGCAGAACAGAAATCCGTCTGTATTCTTTGGCGGCTCCGCATCGGAAAGCGGCGAAAAATATTCGATTTTGGCTCCAAGTGACGCGAGAAGCTCCAGATTATCCCGATAAAAGAAACAAAATGCTTCATCCTTTGCAACGGCAAGAATCGGCTTCGCAGCACGCACCTTGGCGGCTGCTTCGCTTTCTGTCACCTTACGCAGGACTTCCGGCATTTTTCCCGAGAGCTCTTCTGCCCCTTCTGCAATCGCAAGAATTTTTTCAAAATCCAGTGTCTTCTGCAGTGTTTCTGCAAGCAGATTGACCTGCTCCTGCAGATTTTCCACCTCATCCGGCATCACAAGGCCGAGGTGGCGGCTTTCTAAGTGGCATTCCTTCAGTTCCGGCACAAAGCCGACACAGAAAATGCCAAGTTCTTTTTCCGCCATCGGCGCGATCTCCCGGTACAGCATCTCTGACATCCGGTTAAAGATTACACCGGCGATCCGGCTGTCCTCTTTGTACTGCAGGTATCCCTTGATAAAGGCAAGCGCTGAAACGCTCATGCCTTTGGCATCGACAACCAGAAGAACCGGCGTTTTTGTCATACCGGCGAGATCGTAGGCGCTGCCTTTGGTAGAAATTCCGCCAAGACCGTCGTAATACCCCATAACGCCTTCCAATACGGAAATGTCATGACCCGCTGCATGTTTGCAGAACAGATACTGTGTTGTTTCTTCCTCTGTGAAAAACGGATCCAGATTACACGACGGGGCGCCGATTACCTGTTCGTGAAACATCGGATCGATATAATCCGGGCCGCATTTAAACGCTGCGGGCTGCTTTCCCATCTGCTGCAGTGCACGGAGCAGTCCGCAGGTGATCATCGTTTTCCCGCTTCCGCTCCTTCCTGCTGCCAGCATGATTCTTGGTGCTTTCATTCTTTGGCACCTCCCTGGGCTGTAAAGATATAAACCGGATTCTGGGCAATCATCAGATGGCTTCTTCCGGCCTTTTTCGCATTGGAAGCCTGCAGGCAGACGATTTCCGGCTCTTCAAACGCAAGTTTTTTGAAACACGATGCTGCCTCCGCTAATGTTTCCACGGTTACTGTATTTAATACCACGCGGATGTTCGGATTCTTCCGCAGGAGCAGTTCCAGAATCTCTTTTAAGTTTCCGGCAGACCCGCCGATAAATGCATGCGTCGGAACCGGGAGTGCTTCGAGTGCTTCCGGTGCAGTTCCCTCAATAATTTCCAGATGATCCACTGCAAATTTCTTTTTATTTTCCTGCAGAAGTGCAACGGCTGCCGGATTTTTTTCTATCGCATATACCTTTCCCTGTGCTGCACGAAGCGCCATCTCAATCGAAACAGAACCTGTGCCCGATCCAATATCATAGACAACAGAATTCAAAGAAAGCTGCAGATGAGAAAGAGACGCATTGCGCACTTCCCGCTTGGTCATCGGTACTTTGTCACGCAGAAATACTTCATCTGCCATGCCGGCTGTAAACTCTGGTTCCGGATTCGGGTTTTCAAACAGAAGAACCGCAAGCGGGGCAAACTCCATTTTAGCAAGTTCGAATGGGGTTCCTGTCACAATCTGTTCTTCCGGATACGACAGATCCGTTCCCACATGCAGCACAATCTGCTCCCAGCCGTACGAACTTAACGTCTGGCAGATTTCCCTGACACTGCCCTTTCCGCCGGCGATCGCCAGAGTTTTCCGGTTTCGGCGGACCGACTCCAGAAAGTTGCAGTGCTGTCCGTGCAGGCTCACAAATGCTGCATCCTCCCAGGACACTCCGATTTTGGCACAGAAATAAACCAGCGAAGAAATTCCCGGCTCTACACGGACAGAAAAATCCGCATCTTCCGCAAGGACGGCCTGAAGTTTCTTTGCTCCGCTGTAAAAGCCGACATCACCCGACTGCAGAAGAACAATCTTTTCATATTCCGGGTGCGCCTTCAGATACTCGTAAATCTTTTCCGGGCTGTATTCTGCAAGCATTGGCTTCTGATATTTTTCTACTGCTTTTGTCATGCGTCCCGCACCGATCAGCACATCCGCCTGCTCACACGCGTCTACGAGCGCCAGCGTCATCTGTGCTTCTGCACCAGGTCCGATTCCGGCGATCACGACGTCCCGTTTCACGGACAGATCAAATTTTTCAACGAGATACCGCTTGACCTCGTCCTCCGAGAGTCCTTCTTCCTCTTTCGGACGGCCGATCAGAACGACACGGACACCGGCCTTTTTTGCTGCCTCAATTTTTTCTTCAAAGCCGCCGTTTCTTCCGGATTCCTTCGTTACCATCCATTCGGCATGGAACGACTGCAGCATTGCAACGTTCATATCCATAGAAAACGGTCCCTGCATGCCTATGGTATGTGCGGCATCAAATCCAAGTTCCGCGCAGGATGCAATTACGCCTGGCAACGGCAGCACCCGGGCATACACACGGTTTTTATAATCCGGAAGCTCTGCAAATTTTGCGAGTTCCTTGCTTCCTGTTGTCACCAGAATCTTTCCCTCTGTGCCCGCCAGATACGATACCGCTTCTTCTGTCGTATCGACCATGACGCAGGATGGATCTGCCGCAAGCGACGGCCGCAGCAGCCGAAGATACGTTTTTCCTGCTTTTTCACATGCAGACCGGATATTTTCCGACACAAGATCGGCATACGGATGGGTTGCATCGATAACCATTTCCGGCTGTTCTTCGCCAAAAAGCTGTTCCATCTCTTCTTCTGTCAGTCTTCCGCTTCGAACCGTCAGGGCACCGCCCTCCTCGATCCGGCACTTGCCGTATTCTGTCGCCGTACAGGCAAGGGATGCAATCTCATATTTCTTCAGAAAACTGCAGATTTCCCGGCCTTCCGTCGTTCCGGCAAAGACGATTACTTTATTCATAGCGATATCCCCTCGGCGTTACCATGTGATCCCGGATTTCCTTTGTCTGACTGTTTCCGATAAATACCGTCGTAAACATATCCACTTTTGTATTGCGAAGTTCTGCAAGCGTCATGGTCCGGCTCGTCTCCCCGTCTCTTCCGATCTGGCTTACGATTCCGCAGACGGTTTCCGGCGCTTTGTAACGAAGCATCAGATCACACGCTTTTTCCAGATAATCCGCTCTCTTATGGCTTCCCGGGTTATAAAGACAGATGACAAAATCCGCTTCCGATGCCAGCAGAAGACGTTTTTCAATTTTCTCCCACGGTGTCAGAAGATCGCTCAGGCTGATCAGGGCGAAATCGTGGATCAACGGTGCACCAAGAACGGCAGCGCCTCCCGTTGCGGCGGTCACGCCTGGAATTACCTTAATTTCAATATCAGGCCATTCTTCCGAAAGCTCATACATCAGACCTGCCATACCGTAAACGCCGGCATCTCCGCTGCAGATCATAGCAACCTGTTTTCCCTCTGCCGCAGTTTCAAATGCCAGACGGCAGCGCTCCACCTCTTTCCGCATCGGCGTCGTCAGAAATTCTTTTCCTGCAAAATGTTCTTTTACCAGATCCACATAGACGGTATAGCCGATGATCACATCGCAGTTCCGCAGCGCATCCGCCGCCTCGATCGTCATTTTTTCATATGCTCCGGGGCCGATGCCCACGACAAAAATTGTACTCAAAATACTGCCCTCCAGTCCGCCGCAGCCAGTGCAACTGTTACACCGTCCGCTGCCTTTTTTTTCTTTATCAGTCTGCCGCCGGCGAGAACTGCGCTGCGCTCACAGACATTGTCAATTCCTGTAATCTTCTTCACAAACGGAGACGGCGTAAATTCCCCCTCCGCCGTTTCCAGTTCTTCTGCAGAAAAGGTCCGGTACTGCCAGCCATACTTTTCCACCAGCTGCAGAATTCCCGGCTCCTGCGCTTTCAGATCAATACTTGCCGCCTGTCGAACTGCTTTTGGAGAAATCCCGGCCGCCGCAAGTGCCGCAAGAACCTTTTCTTCAATCCGGCCGGCCGGTGTATTCTTCTTACAGCCGATGCCGACGGTGATCACCTCGGGATCAGGTGAAGTGTTCTCTCATATGGCGAATCCTCTTCCGATGTGGTAATGCAGATTCCCATCGACGGTTTTGCCGCCTCTTCCGGGATCAGTTCCTCCGGTTTTGTTCCATCCACCGGAAAACGGCTGCAGAATCCAACCGTTTTTCCGTCCACCAGAAGCGCCGCTGCCTCTTTTGCCAGCTCCATCTCACAAATTTCACAATGATTTTTTACAGCAAAGACATCGACCGCAAACTTGTGATTGACATCCGTTGCCGTTGTAATGACCGGAACCGCACCCGTTACAGCTGCAACTTCTTCCGTCAGCTCGTTTGCTCCGCCGATATGGCCGGAAAGTAATGAAATCACAAACTTTCCCTGTTCATCCATACACAGAACCGCCGGATCTGTCTTTTTACTTTTCACGTACGGTGCAATACTGCGCACCGCAATCCCGCACGCCCCGATAAACAAAATCGCATCCATTTTCTGAAACATGCGCTCTGTCCATGCAGGAAGCGACGGTGCAATCGCAGGAATTCCCGCTTCTTTCCCGTACTTTTCCAGTGCATATCCTTCACAGCTGTGTTTTTTCAGTGCCGCACAGAGTTTTCGATTCCAGGCGCATCCGTTTCTTGTAAAACTTGCTATGGCTATTTTCATCTTATTTTTCTGCCTCTCGGAATTCGGTGGTAAACGCCGGATTGTACAGATCACTTCTGCGGTAATTTCCCTGGGAAACGGCATTTCCGATGATCATCAGCGCTGTCTTGGTGATCTGGTTCTTTTTCGCCGTCTCGGCAAGTGTTCCAACGGTGCAGACGAACGTCTTCTCCTCCGGCCAGGTTGCTTTGTAAACGATCGCTGCCGGAGTATCTGCCGTATAGCCGCCTGCAATCAGCTCACGGGAAAGTTCCTCTAAGAGTCCCGTGCTTAAGAATACAACCATCGTTGCCTGATGTGCCGCAAAAGACGCAATGCTCTCCCGCTCCGGAACCGGTGTTCTTCCGGCCATTCTGGTGATGACAACACTCTGGGAGATATCCGGCAGCGTATATTCCATTTCAAGGGCAGCAGCCGCTCCGCAGAAAGAGCTGACACCCGGACAGTCATCGTGAGCGATTCCAAGGGCATCGAGCGCATCAATCTGTTCGCGGATTGCACCATACAGGCACGGATCTCCCGTGTGGAGTCTTGCCACAGTCTGGCTTTTGCTTTCGGCCTCTTTCATAACATCAATCACCTGCTCCAGCGTCATGGTTGCACTGTTATATACCACACAGCCCTCTTTTTTCAGATCCAGCAGTGCCGGATTGACAAGAGAACCTGCATAAATGATAATATCCGCCTCACCAAGCAGCTTCTGTCCTCTTACCGTAATCAGATCCGGGGCTCCAGGGCCCGCTCCAATAAAATGTACCATCTATTTTTTCCTCTTTTCTTTTACAATAATCAGTGAATAGTAACTTGCCTGGTCCGGGATTTCTTCCGCGCTGAAATACTTCTGTTCCGTATCCATGCCGCAGTTTTCTACCATCACCGCCCGGCAGTTCTTTTCCTTCAGGAACTGTTTCACAGTCGGCATCTTTTTACCCGCTTTCATCAGAACCTTTGTTCCTGAAAGTTCCAGTGCATCTTCAATCTGATAAGACGCCGGAATCACATGCAGTTCTTCGGAATTTTCCACCAGTCCCTCGGAAAGAGATGCTGCTGCCGCGCAGAACGATGTAACACCGCTTACAATTCTCGCATCGTAACCGTCTTCCAGTACCCGTCTGTGTACATAAAGGTAGGTAGAATACACGGTTGGATCTCCGAGTGTCAGAAATACTACGTTTTTTCCTGCATCCAGCAGCTCCTCTATTTTTTCTGCACCGCGCCGGTGATTTTCCTTCAGTTCTTTGGCATTCTTTGTCATCGGCATTGGAATAGCAACAAGCTCTTTTTCTGCCAGTTCCGGCACTGCCTGAACAGCAATCTGGTAGGCAATGCTCTCTTCCGGTTTCTCTCCTGGTACTGCAATCGTATCATTTTCCCGGATCAGACGGACGGCCTTTAACGTCATAAGCTCCGGGTCTCCCGGTCCGATTCCTGTTCCAAATAAAATTCCTGTCATTTTGTTTTTACTCTTTTCTGTTTTCTTTTTCTTCCTGCTCCCGCAGGCGCTCCAGAAGTTCTCCCGCTCCCGGGGTTTCCCCGAGCAGGCCCTCATTGCTTGAAAAAACAATCGCCTCCGTCTGCACTCTGCCCTCAATATGGTAATTCATGTAAAAAGCAATTTTTTCTGTCACTTTTTCCATGGTCTCTTTCAGGCATCCTGCTTCCTTTAAAATCTGCACCGCTTCTTCCGTCGTTCCAGTCTCCAGCAGTTTTTTTGCCAGTGCAAGATCCGCCCCTGCACGCACCGCCTGCGCCGTAAGAAGCTCCGCACGGCAGTCTGCCTCGTGGGAATGGGTATTCATAATTCCGCCGGACACCTTGACAAATTTTCCAAGATGGGCCACAAAAAGGATGGCGTCAAAGCCGAGCTCAGCTGCAAATTCCAGTGTTTTTCCGACGTAATTACTGCACTTAACGGAATGGTCTGCACGGACCCACGGATACGTTTTTAAGAAGTCCTGTCCGTAATTTCCCGGTGTCACCAGAAGGACGCGGTCACCCTGTGCTTTCCGCATTTCCATCTCGACGCGGATCGTGGAAATCAGCGCCTCCTCGCTCATCGGCACTACAATCCCGCTCGTTCCAAGGATTGAAATGCCGCCGGTGATGCCAAGTCTCGGATTGAATGTATGCTTTGCCAGTTCTTCCCCTTCCGGTACGGAGATGATAACCTGCAGTGCGCGGAAATCATCGAGTTTTTTCTGAATCTCCTCCACATTCTCGCGGATCATCTGGCGCGGTACATGGTTGATCGCCGCGTTTCCGACCGGCTGATCCAGCCCCGGCTTTGTCACACGCCCGACGCCGAATCCTCCATCGATTACAATTCCCTCTTCTGTTCCAAACGTCACTTCCGCGTAAATCAATGCTTTATCTGTCACATCCGGATCATCCCCGCCGTCTTTTCGGACGGCACAGCTTACTTTTTCGGCACTTCTCCGGATATCCAGCAATTCCAGATTCAGAACAATGCCCTTTGGCGTATGGATTTTCACTTCCTGTATTTCTTTCCCGGAAAGCAGCATAAACGCCGCTCCCCGCGCTGCCGCTGCAGCGCAGGAACCCGTCGTATATCCCATGCGGAGTTTCTTGCTGCCGCGCATAATATATGCATCTTCCAAGCCTGTCCTGCTCATGTTTTTCTCCTTAACAGATCCGGCGGTTTTTCTGCCGGATCACGCGATCTATTTTATCATAACACACAATGAAAAAATGCTGAACCATTTTCGCATATTTTTTCAAAAAAGATCAATTTTTCCCGGCTGTTTTTCTATCTCAGAAACTTATTCTTTTCCCAGCTTCCTGTTGTTTCAAACTCCGCAGCTCTTCTTTCTGCCTGTTTCACAATTTTTTCATCAATTCCCATATTTCCAAGCAGCGCAATCGCATTCTTTCCTCTTGCCGGCCCCTGTTCCAGGCGATACGGGAAGGAAATACTCTGCGCGGTAATCTGCTCTTCAAAATGATAATTGGTGTAGAGATCTTCCAGCAGATACGTCAGTTCAGTATCATGTGTTGCTGCAAGACAGAGCACATTTGCACGGCGCAGGGCAGCAAGCACACTCTCTGACGCTGCAATCCGCTCCGTCGTGTTTGTTCCCCGCAGCACCTCATCAATGACGCACAGAAGCGGTGTTTTTTCACGGCTTGCCTCCAGAATCCGTTTTAAAGATTTTACTTCCACAACAAAGTAACTCTCTCCCTGTGCCAGATTATCGCGGAGTGCCATGGATGTCATGATCCGGCACACAACACCGCGGTACCGCTTCGAAAGACTCGTGTTCAGTGCCTGTGCCAGAATCGCATTCACTGCCATGTTTTTCATAAATGTGGATTTTCCCGACGCATTCGAGCCGGTCAGCAGAATTCCGCCCTCCGCATACAGACTGTTTGCCACCGGATGTGTCAGAAGCGGATGATAAAGCTCCTCCACATCGATCCGACAGCCCGCCTTTTTCTCATCCAGGAATTCCGGCCGGCAGTAATACGAAAGGCTCTCCCGGTACGATGCTGCAGACAGTGCAAAGTCCAGGAGTCCAAGATCCTCTGCCATCTGCAGAATCGCTTTTTCATACGATTTCACTCCGGAAACAACCGAAGAATACTCGATCAGATCCAGCAGAAAGAACGTGCGAAAGTATGCAAAAATCATGTTTGCTGCACCGCCCTGCGATTCTTTCGTATTCACAAGTGTTCTGCATTTTCTTGTAATCGGACGGAGTTGTTTTTCCTGTTCTTCCAGACGCTTCTGATACATTTCCAGTCCGGAAATTTTTTCTTTTCCAAGTTCCCTGGCTGTCCGCTGCAGCCGCAGGATACAGCCAAACGCTTTTAATGCACTCTCCAGCTTTTTGCTCTCCCTTCCATGCATCAGTCCGTTGCCGACCATAGAAGCAAACAGAACAGACACACCCAGCGGAGGCAGTACAAACAGCAGTCCAATTCCAAGCACAGCAATACCGGCCATCAGAAGATATTTCCCCTTCTCTCCCGGCTCCGCCTCCATCAGTACGGCTATTTCTTCTGTCGGCGGATTCATCTTTTCTTTTCCCATCAAAAGAAGTGCTTTCTGCACTGCTTCTCTGGCTTTTTGGTTCTCTGCAAAAAGCTTCATCAGCCGTTCCCGCTCTTCCCTGATTTCTGTTGTTGTGACCGGCATCCGAAGCGCCGTGTACAGATATTCTTCCCCGCACACCGACACTGTGTGGTCGACTGTGTCAAAAACCGCATCGAGATCCAGGTCATTCCAGGTAATCGCGTCCACGCAGAAGTTTTCCCCTGCTTTTCGTCTCAGACACGCTTCCAGTTTTTCTTTCTTTTCCCGTGCCGTCCGTTTCTCCTGCTTTTTTCCCCATTTCTTCCGCAGTTGTACCAGCTTCTTTTCCTGTTCATTTCTGTTATTCTGTACCATCCAAACTCCCAGCAGTATCAGAACCACAAAAATTCCTGCTGCCGTATACAGTTCTTTCATGTCTTATCGCCATCCTTTTTCCTGCTCTGTATCATAAGTCTTTTGATTCTGTCTTATTCTAGCACAGAACCCTCTTCCCTTCCAGATTTTGTTGCAAAAATCATCTCCACCGCCGCATGTACAGCCAGTCTCTGTGAACTGCTGCCGTCACCAATGCAGGTGGAAAGGGTAAGTATCTTTTGAACTTCCTTTTCCTCACCGCTGCCAAAGATAATGCTGTTTTCTTTTCTTTCCTGTACCCATGCATTCCAGTCCGCATCGCTCCATGCTCCCAGCCGGTAAACATCACTTTTGGCATCCGTCTCCTCCACACTCCAAATACGGCACTGCCATGCTTCACCCGGCAAATACAGGTACAGATACGGAAATTCCTGTTTCCACGACGCTTCACGATACTTTTTCAATCCTCCGAACATCGTTCCATCCCGCATATTATGCCCATATAAAATCGTGTGACGTTCAGAAAAATCCTCCGGTGTATCACACGGTGCAAAAATACTGCCGTAAATCCGCTCCCTGCAAAACGCATCGTGTGTCAGATAATATGCGTTATCCTGCCCGTGCGCAACCGGAACATCTAAGGCGCAGCCGGAATCCAGAGCCACGCGCAGATTTCTCTATTTTTTGATCGAAGTCCTGCAAAATCAATTGTCCGAAACAGATTTTTGTCTGTACTGCCCGGTTCCTGCTCCTGCACTTCTTCGCTTTTTTCGTTTTCCTCTTTGTTCTCTTCTTTTTCTTCTCTGACATACATCTCCACCGCTTCTTCCTGTTCTTTTCGAATCTGCCGGCTTACCTGAATCTGCGGCAGATACCAGAAAAAAAGCGCCGCCAATGTCAGAACTGCAATCCCTCTTCTTTTTCTGCCGATTTTTTCTCTCTCCATTTTGTTTTCATTCCACCACCCGAACCGATGGTGGAATGTTTTTTCCATTTTGTTATTCAACCGGAATCCGGTTTTTTACAATACTGTTGTGTCCATAATCATCCCAGCGGTATTTCTGATTTTCAAATACAACCTCACTTTCTTTGGGATGTCCGCAAAGATTTACCGATACCGAAAAGACGCGCGCAGGATCTTTTCCATATGCCGGCTCTTCTAGTTTTTTCACGGTAACATTCTTCGTACCTGTCACCTGCATAAGCGAATACCGCAGCACCTTCTTCTCCTGTACCCGGTAATCGTTTCCTGCCGGAATTCCCCGGATCTGTACCGACTGTTCCGTGTAGCCGTCCTGATCTGTCGTTTTCTCCACCTGTGTTTTTGTAAACGTAAGATAGCATTGGTATGTATGTTCTTTTCCATACAGATCCTTTCCCTTCACGGAAAACAGAAACGTTGGATTTCCATGCGCCCATGTAATCTCATCCGCCTTAATCTTCTTTGTAATCGTCAAGGTTTCACATGCAAGATCCTTCATCGTCACGGTCTGCACTTCCTGTTTTGCCTCCAGCACAAACGAAACCGGTTCTGCCGCAAGGTATCCATCCGGCGCGGCCTCCTCCACAATGACATAAGAACCCGGCTTTAATTTTTCCAGTTCATGCGGGCCGCTTCCTCCTGAAATCCAGCTGTCCACACGGTTTCCATCCATATCTTTTAATACCAGCTTTGCGCCGGAAATTCGTTTTCCGCTCTCTGCATCTATTTTTTCAATTGTCAGATGTGTTCCATCATTTTCGACCGTCACCGACAGTTCCGATTTACCGTCAATTTTTCCGTTTTCTACCACAAATTCCCGGCATGTGCTGTCCAGCAGATAGCCCTCCGGAGATGCTGTCTCCTGATAGTACCAGACACCGTCCAAAAGTCCCGTCAGCTCAATTTTTCCATTTGCATCCGTCTTTTTTGTCTCATCAAAACTTCCATCTTTCGTCCAGATATGAAAGGCTGCTCCCTGAAGCACTTTTCCGTCTCCCTGACTTACTTTCTGCAGAATAAAACGGTTCTTCCAGTTTGTAAACGTCAGTGTGATCTGTGCGTTTTGTTCCCCGATCGTTATTTTCTTTTCCGTCGGATCCAGCACATATCCATTTGGAGCCGCCGTTTCCCGCACAAGATACGTTCCGTACTCCAGCCCGTCTTTGAACGCCTCTCCATTTTCATCCGTTTTCAGCACAGCTGCTACCGCCTGATCCGGAAACAGCACTGTTCCGTTTACCGTTGTAATTGCTCCGCTCGCAATCACCTGATATGTTGCACCAGAAAGTGCTTTCCCTGAGTTTTCTTCCGTCTTTTTTATCTTCAGTGAGCCTGTTTTTCTTGTGTTTTCTGCCTCCAGATGGATCGTCTGCATGCCTTCCTTGTCAATGGAAAATTCCTGCTCCCAGCTTCCTGCATAACCAGCTGGATTCTTTGTCTCCACAACACGGAATTTTCCATTTTCACTGTCTGTATCCAGAATTCCCTCCAGCAGATAAGAACCCGTTTTTTTCACCCAGTTCATCTTTTTGAATTCACTCCAGGTGTTGTTTTTCCAGCGGTACACGGTAAATTCTGCACCCGAAATAGCTTCTTTTGTCTCTGCATCCATTTTTTTCACTACAAGATCTCCTACTTTCGACAGATGACAGGGAACGTTCGCTGTGTAACCAAATTCCGAAGTATTCCACGGCACAACAGTTATTCCCGTTTCCCGGGATGCTCCATGCCAGTTGTTGTACGTACTGGAAGTATCGTTTACAAAATTATCCGGCCATTTTTTCGGTGCTTTCACTCCGCCGCCGGGACCAGTTACCGCGTCGTTAGTGCCTCCATCATAGAAAATCATCGTCTGGGAATTTCCTTCAAAGGTAACTGTAACCCAGCCTTCCGAATTTTCCGGAGTTGTTCCACCGTCCGGCTCAGAGCCGCGTCTTGCCGACCAGATCGCTTCTGTTCTGGCATCGTAGACGATTCTGGCATCTGCCTCCTTCGTCAGATAGATATGTTCTGTCTCATCAGCCAGATAAAAGCCCTGCTTAAAGTCCAGATCTGAAAGTGTAAAATACCCTTTCACATTCAGCGGATTTCCTTTACTGTCGTAATAAGCAAACCGTACCTTGATCCAGAGCAGACCTTTAATATCAATGACCGGCTTATTGTGGTCAATCGCCACGACTACCGCATCCACGTCCTCATACCCTGATGGTACAACCGTGTTCTGCCAGTCTTCCAGCCAGATCCGCATCGTTATATTTTCCCCGTGGCACTCTCCAACATTCGTATATTCCGCATACATTTTTCCTTTTTTCGACTCCAGCGGCGTGAAGGAACGGAGATTACTCCATCCCTTCACATCGGCCGCCGGCCACCATGTGGAACAGCATTTCGAATGGCTCTCTCCGTTTTTGCAGAACAGATTGTCCCAGGTACTTCCATCTGTACTTCCAAAACGGATTTTTGTCTCACTTCCGATCAGCGGGGTAAAATCATATCGGCCGTCAATAACAGAGTCCGATGATACAACTTCTCCGATTCCGGCTTTCGAAAGAGAAGGAAGACTCGTAAGACTCGAAGCCAGAACATCTTCCCGAAAACAAAATCCCAACAACAGCAGAATTCCTGCGAGAAACCAGAAGCTTTTCTTTGCTCTTTTCATTCTTTCCTCCTTTCAGACCGGCCCGCGGCAAGAAACAGGAAGGCTCCTGTCACGGCAATTCCAATGGGGACCGCTGCTGACGGATCGCGCAGACCTGTTTTTGGCGCGCTGTGCCAGATAGAGGGGCCTTCTTCCTGCGGCAGATCTTCTCCTTCGACAGAAAAAATCCATTTTACCCCGCTTTTCCGAAGTGCCCATTCATTTCCAAGTTCTGACGGCACACGGATTGAAAAACAGATTTCTTTCCGTTCATCTGACTGCATATTCCAAGACTTTTTGCTGCCCATAGTCCCTCACTCTCTAAATCACCTTCATAAATCACGCTGTCTCCCTCTCGTATTTCCAGTTTCACCTTGGAAAGCAGTTCTTTTTCTGTTTCACTGAGTTCTTCCGGAAGTTCCGTCCGCAGAAAAAATTCTGCACGGCTTGCTGTCGTGTTCACCAGTGTGAACGTATCTTCCCATTCATCTCCCGGCATCAGCACTGGAAAGTTCCGAAAGAAATTGTCGGGTGCCAAGATCAGATTCCGCGCTGCTCCTTCGTACGAAACGGTGAGGAAGCTCTGCTGCGAAACCTCCGAAACGGTATTATCCGCCTCGTGGACACACTGTTCAATTTCCAGTTCTTCTCCCCACGGAGCTTCTGCCGTAAAATCCGGCATCACATTCGCTGCCTGTACGGCCTCCGCCTGGATTTCAACGGACAGCACCTGTCCCTCCGCCTCACTGGTCCACGCAGATGGAATGGTGATTGTACGGAAAAAATCGACAGATTCCTGCTTTCCCAGCACTTTGGGATAATAATAATACTCTCCTGCTTTCAGCCAGACGTCCTCGATTCCCCCAAGGTCCTCTTCCCCCAGACGGTAATCCTGCGTTTCTTCCTCATCAAACACAGGCTTTACCCGGACATAGCATGGTTCAGCATAATTGGTGATCCGCGGAATTTTTGAAATCACCTGGGAAGGCAGTACAATGCCGTTTTCCGGTCCCTCATACTTCTTTTCTCCATCCCCGTCTTCCTCATATTCCCAGATTCCAATATTTACATCTCCGACAGCTATTTTGTTAATGGTCTCAACACTGCTCCGGTAATATGCATACGTTCCGCTGATTCCCATCAGAAGACTTGCCGCCGCACATCCGATCCTGACGCGTTTTCCTTTCATGTCTGACCACCTCTCTCATAAGCATCCCATGCCTCCCGATAGCCGTGAAATACCATATTCCCCTTCTGGATCTGCACCGATTCCTCATAGACCGAAACCTCAAGTTCTTTCTGTTCCATTTCTTTTGCAACGCGGATTCCGGTAAACAATTCCGTCGTGCTTTCGCCTTCTGAAACCGGTTTTTTGTAATAATAGTAGTCATCTTCTCCTTTTACCCAGTTTTCCGTATCAAGTCCCTCAATCGCTTCAATTGGTTCACTGAATATAAGTGCCGCTCGAATATAGCAGGCAACGGAACCTTCATTTCTGATTTTTACTCTCTTTACCACACTTTTCCCTGGCGGTACGGGCGTCGGTGTCGGAAATTCTTCATCGATAGTACTTGTATTATGTCCGAACACCATACGATTCCAGACACTCTCGTGATCTGTAAAATACGCCGAAGTTCCCGGCAGCAGCCAAATGGCTGCCGCCATCGTACACCCGGCCGCACCCGCAAGGAAAAACAGCCGTTTCGTCTTTTTCTTCATCTTTTGTCCCCCAGAAAACTGCTTAAATTCCAGGTGCTTCTGTCTGTTCCGGCTCCGACTGCGGTGCCGTTACCTGCCCCTTCTGCCCATTATTCTGATTTACATACTTCTCCCAGGCCTTTGCTGCCCGCTCGGCAGCCGTACTTCCCTCACCGGTATTCAGCGCCTGGATTGCATAATAATTGATCGGAATATCGACCTCTTTTTCATCCAGCTGCCCTTCCACGATATTAGCTGCTGTCACGCTCGTAAATAAAGGATCCGTCGCTTTGCCAGCTGCGAGCACTTCATTGTAGAGATATGTATATACCATCGAATTGTTCTGTTTTTTCTTGTACATCAGCACCCATTTTTTCGAAAGCTGATTCATCGAAAACAGTTCCGTATCGACGGCTGCCCCGCCGTTTAAACGGTTTCCGGATGTATCTGCAACGATCACTTTTGCGATTGGTATGGAAACATCCATATAAACGTAAGAATCATTTTTACCTTTATTTTTGATACGCGGGTCCTTCGGAATCACCTGGGTCGGCACGATATGATTGGTCTTTCCGTCCGGATCTGGTGCGTACGATGGTTCATTTCCTTCGATATCTACTTTTCCCACAACAAACTGGTTCGTCACAGAATCCTTATCCGTCAGATACGCCAGTGTTCCGCCCGCTGCCAGGGCTCCTGTCAGAAGCAGTGATGCTGCCCAGAATACGATTTTCCGCTGTTTTTTCATAGATCAATTCCTCCTGTTTTCCTAAATAATTTTGCTAATTCTTTTTATAACTTGTTTTCCTGCATGATTTTTCTACCGTGCCAAAGCTGCCGGATTGTAAAAAGCATCACCGCTCCCACGGCCAGAAAAAAGAGTGTTCCTCTCTGCCGGAGCCAGATAATACCAAAGCCAAGCCAGGGAAGAGCTACGATCACATTCCCGATCACCTGTTTTTCCAAAACGATGCCTGCATCTTCCTCCGCGTTGGCATCCCCCTTAGTACAGTATCCTTCCTCGCTCTTTTCCACGATCCGGTGTGTCACCACCATATTTCCTCTCCGGTAGGTAATCACATCCCCCGGATTCCATTCCTTCTTCCGTCCATCCACAACCACAACAGATCCCGTCGGGATCTCCGGTCCATGGACCCGGACAGTACGACATAGGCGCAGAAATACTGCATCAGATACCATCCCGCCGCCAGAAAAAGGAAGGAAAGAAAGCCCTGCAGCCCCAGTTTTCCTTTTGCTTTCATTTGCTCCCTTCCGTCGATGCGGACATCCAGACTGTCATTTTTGCACGCAAAAAACAGAGGATAGCATTTACCCTCTGTCTCAGAATATCCCTGTTTCATTTTCTCTAAAGTTCTTGTAAAAGTGATTTAAACTTACCATAGTCCGGGCGAAAGCGCAAGCATTGTCTGCCCGTTTAATTCTAAATTTTTTCTAAAGCCTGAAACGCAGAAAATTTTCAGAACTTTTCCCGGATCTTTTTTTCTCCAAACGCAAGCCGCTTTTCCAGCTCCTGCCCATTTTCTGCCCCAAGGATTTTTCGCATTACACTCTCTTCTTCCCGGATTCCTTTTCCGTGAAGTACGCCGTATGCGCCGGCATCACTTCCCGCCGCAAGCACAACGTCCTTTTCAAATGCGAGCTGCAGACCTTTTTTCTGCGTCTCAAAAATCCACGCCAGCGTTTCAGCCGGATATCTGCCGTTCTCCAGAAGATTCGAAACCGTCACAATTGTCGGCACCCAGATTGTTGCATGCTCTGCCATACAGCAGATGCTCTCTTCATTCTGAAAGTTCCCGTGCTCAACCGAGTCCACGCCTGCCTCTGCCGCATCCATCACAGCCTGTGCGCCGTTCACATGCGCCATCACAGAAAGCCCCGCATCATGCGCCGCAGCTGTCATTGCAAAAACCTCTTCCCTGGAAAGCGGCTCACTGGTCACATGCCCCTTTGTCGCGAAATCCAGGATTCCCGTCGTCATGATCTTGATAAAATCTCCGCCCGCACGGCGTACTTCACGCACAAGCGCGCAATACTCTTTCCCGTCTGAAAATGCGCGTCCGACAATTTTTCCATAACGGCCCGCCCTGTGAATCGCAAAAACCGGTGTGCGGTATGTGATCCCGTACTCCGGCGCAAGGCTCCGTGCAAGAACACCCGCCCCGTACGGATCTCCGCCGTCACGCACATAGGAAATCCCTGCCTTCTGATACGCCGCCAGATGTTCCCGGATCAGATCCTCCCGCGGGCCGTTTTCATGCGCTGCCGCCGCCTTTTTGTAATCCACACCGTCCATAAAAATATGGGCATGGCATTCTGCTGTCACCATTTTTGTTTACCGCCTTATCTCCGATTCCACCACAGCTTCTCTGCGGCCCATTTTCCAGTTCTGCTCCGAGAGATACAGATGATATCCACAGCCGTTTTCTACTCGCCAGTCATAGTAACTCTTCTGTGGCACGCCGTACTGCTCAAGGATACTCATGATCGTGCCTCCGTGCACCACCATCGCCACGTTACGGTAATGGCGGCGGATACACGTATCCACCATCTTGTCAAAGCCGGCGATGCAGCGGTCCTTGAACTGCTGCGGGCTCTCACCGCCCGGAAAGGCAAGCGTCGCCATGGAATCAATCCACTCCTGGTATTTCGGATTATCTTTTAATTCCTGATAATTTTTGTTCTCAAACTCACCAAAATTGCACTCTGCAAATTCCGGGATTTTGACCTGTTTGGCATACGGATACAGAATGTCTGCCGTTTCCAGACACCGTTTCAGCGGGCTGACGAACAGAAGCTCAACGGTATCCATCGTCCGCTGTTCCAGCTCTTTTTTCCCTTCCTCACACAGTGGTTCATCCGTCACGCCGATATACCGTCCTAATGTATTGCCATAGGTTTTTCCATGGCGGATCATTGCAATTTTAATCATGTTTTTCCTCACCTTTCAGCAGGATTCCGATTCCGCACACCACACGGGTTACCGAATCAGCCTTTGCTGCCAGCTCCGTACAGATGCGCCCCGTCTTTTCCCGCCATTTCCGGTCGAAGGGTTCGATCGGAACCACTCCGTAACCGAGTTCATTCGTAACAATGCAGATTTCCGGATTTTTCTGCAGCAGTTCTTCCAGTTCTGCTTCCGGTGCAGTCCCGGTCTCCTCTTCCAGAAGGAGCCATCTGCGGACCAGTTCCTGAAAATCATATACGCCGGAACATGCCGACAGCTCCTCTTTCGAAACTGCTGCCCCATCGGCCCATCCTGTTTCTTTTCCGGTCATCTTCTTTGCAAAGTCAAGCTTTCCCTGAAAAGCCCCTCCAATTACTAATTTCATTTCCAGTTCTCCATTCCAAGAGAAAGTACCACAAGAGACAGGAGCTGTGCCAGCTCACAGAGCGAAAGGAAATAGCCTGCGAGATCTCCTGTAATTCCTCCAAAATACTTACTGCTTTTCCATTTATAATAACAGAATACCAGTGCCGATACAACCAGTACATCCAGTGCCGCCCAGACGCAGAACGAAGCTGAGAGCGCCGTCACGGCAAAAATCGTCACAACAAGCACCGCCGCCGTTCTTTTTTTCTCTGCGCTCATGCCAAACGCTGCCGCTGTTCCTTTCGGATTGGCATTTGGAAAAAACGCGATCGAAAGACCGCTGAACGATCTCGAAACTGCGAAGCCAAATGCATACGCCGGAAAAATCTTCCAGACAAGTTCTCCGGCTGCGCCCGCGTACAGTACAAAATACAGACATCCCATAATAATCGCAAATGCTCCGGCGTGCGGGTCTTTTAAGATTTCCAGTCGGCGCTGTTTTTCTCTCCAGGAACTTAACGCATCCATCGTATCCAGATAGCCGTCGAGGTGAATGCCGCCCGTCACCAGAACCGGAACTGCCGTCAGCACTGCAGCCCGCAGCATGCTTCCCGCGCCAATCTGCTGCAGCAGCCAGAAAAGCACCGCCGAAACTGCACCGACAGCCAGTCCGACCCACGGAAAGAAACACAACGCATATTTCATGTTCTCTTTTTCCCAGTCTGCCGGCGGCATCGGGATTTTCGAGTACATGGCAAACGCCACTTTAAAATTATTCCATATCGTTTTCATCTTATTCTTTTTTTATTCTGACGGGAATCCCATACACAACCTCGGTCACACAGTCCGCCATCTCTGCCAGACGTACATTAATGTTTCCCAGGATCCGCTGGTATTCCATCGTCTCCTCCTCATATCGGTATCCGTCCGAAAAAATTTCATTCGTCACCAGAACCAGATTCCGCGCCTGATTGGCCAGACGGGAAACGCCCGCAAGAATTTCCTCCTCCGTCCGCGCTTTTCCCGCCCCGGATGGATCAAATATTTCATTTGCCGTGAGATTCGACATACATTCGAGCAGCACATCGCTTCCCGGTTCCAGCTCCACTTCTTTTAAATTCGTATAACACTCAATCGTCGAAAACTTCTTTGCCGCGCGCATCTTCCGGTGGCGTGCAATACGCGCCTGCCCTTCCGCACCGAACGGCTGCATCGTTGCGATATAAACCCTCCGTGTTCCGCCAAAATCCAGAATACACTGCTCCGCATACGCCGATTTTCCGCTGCCGCTGCCGCCTGTAACCAGATGTATCATCGTTTCACCTGCCTTTTTTAAGTCAGCGGCACATACGTTTCGATCTGTGCCTCGTCAAATGTCGCCATGCCGCGGTATACGGCATTTGCCTGATCCAGAATCGGGAAAATCATGATGGCGCCCGTTCCCTCGCCCAGACACATATCGCAGTGCAGAAAGGCTTCTTTTCCAAGCTCTGCAAGCAGCAGATGCGCCGCCGGCTCCTTCGATACGTGCGAAGCAATCATATAGTCCTTTGCAAACGGTGCAATCCGTGCAGCAAGAAGCGCTGCCACACAGGAAATAAAGCCGTCCATCACAACCGGAACGCCATGTGCGGCCCCTGCAAGAAAGACACCCGCCATGCCGGCAATGTCAAAACCGCCGACCTTTGCCAGCACATCGATGGGATCGGACGGATCCGGCTGATTGATGGCAATCGCTTTTTCAATCGCTGCAATTTTCCGCGCAAGACCTTCACTCGAAAGCCCGGCGCCCCGTCCCGTCAGTTCCGGAACCGGCTGATTCAGGAAAACGGCTGCCATTGCACTGCTCGTCGTCGTATTTCCAATGCCCATCTCACCGGTTGCCATCAGCTGATAGCCCGCCGCAATTTTTTCTTCCGCCACGGCGATTCCTGTTTCAAGCGCACGAACGGCCTCTTCCCTTGTCATCGCCGGGCCTTTTGCCATATTTTTTGTTCCATACGCAACTTTATACCGCGGAACCTTCGTATCGCGCGCCATTCCGATATCAATCGGAAACAGATCCGCATGCGCACCGCGGCAGAGAATGGCTGCTGTCGCCTTCTCCTGCAGAAAATTTTCCGCAACTGTCGCTGTCACTTCCTGACCGCTCTGCGTCACGTTTTCTTCCACAACGCCATTGTCCGCACAGAACGTCAGAAGTGCTCTTTTTTCAATCGAAATCTCCTCTTTTCCGGTGATTCCGGCAATCTGGATGAGCACGTCCTCCAGCTTTCCGAGGCTGTGGAGCGGCTTTGCAATGCCGTCCCAGTGAGCCTTGGCACGATCCATCGCCTCTTTCGAAAGCGGATGGATCTGTTCGATTGTTTCCTGTAATGTCATCTTTTGTTCGCCCCTTCTTTCGATATGACGTCCGATCAGCTCTGTTTTTTCACCCAGTTCACAAAGAAAATATGGGAATCTTCCCGCGCTGTTCCGCTGGAAGTTGTCCATTTATAGGTGTATGTATATGTCACACATTTTTCTTTATCCATATTCAGATTTTTAAATGCTTTCGGAGTCATGAAATATAGATAATCAAAATCATCTCTCGTATCGCCAAAGCCCGGGATCACACGCTTTGTGCCGTTCTTCAGATATGCATCCATGATCGACTGGGATTCATCCACTGCACCGTAGGCTCCATTATTTTTCAGCTGATTGATAATCGAACTGCTCTGCTCCGCAATTCCCGTCAGATAGTTTGTCAGACTTCCGTTCCGCGCCGGTTCAAACTGCTGCTGTTTATAAATCGCGGTGCGGAGCGAAATATTCTGTGCCGCCATCCGGTTCCGGATGACCATCGCAACTGCCGTCATACCTGTTTTTCTCTGGACACCCGCCTCCGCACTGCAGATAGCCGCAAAGAAATCACGGTCACTCACAGACGGATCCGTGTAATACTGATGCTCCATCGTATAATATTTTCCGCTTACGCTGTCCTTTGCACGCACATACTGGCTCGAGCCGAGAATGCACACTCCGTTTTCGTCAAAGCTGTAGTACCAGTTGCTGCTGTTCTTTTTCAGCAGAGCGTAATACGATTTTACCATCTTTCCGTCGCTTCCAAAGTAATACCAGCCCGTCTGCGGATCACCGCTTACCATCCGTTTCTGTGCATTGAGCCACTGGTTCTTTGCCATGCCTCCCCAGTCTTTAAAGTAATAGGAAGCGCCGTTAATAGTCCGCTCTCCCGTCACCATCACGCCGTTGGCATCGGCATAGTAACTGTTGTTTAAATGCGTAAAGAAGGTATTGCGGTACATCGCACCATTTTCCCGGAAGTAATACCACTGGTTCTCTTTCGAAAGCCAGCCCGTCACCATCTTTCCATCCGCATCGGCATAATACGTTTCACCGCCAAGCTGGAAAAAGGTACTACGGTACATGCCGCCCCAGCCCCGGAAATAATAATACGTACCATTGATTTTCTGCCAGCCGGTTACCATCTTTCCATCTGCATTCACACGATATGTATTGTTGTCATATTCAAAAAAGCGGTCAAAATACTGCTCTCCGGTTTCATCAAAATAGTAATATGTACTGCCCTGCTGCAGCCAGCCGACGGTCAGTTTTCCATCTGCAGCCGCATGGCAGACACTCGTTCCGTTTTGATGAATGCATTCTGATACATGCCGCCCCAGTCCTTGAAATAGTACCAGTCACCGTCGATCTGTTTTTTTCCGACAGCCATCTTTCCGTTCTCATCGGCATAGTAAAGTGCACTTCCTGTCGGTGCTTTGAAAAAGGTGCTGCGGTACATGCCGCCCCAGCTTCGGAAATAATACCAGGTTCCATCCTGCAGCAGCCAGCCGGTCGTCATCTTTCCATCCGTATCAACATGATAAATATTATTTTTATGCGTCAGAAAGGTGTTTTGTGCCATGCCGCCCCAGCTTCGGAAGTAATACCAGATCCCGTCAATCTGTTCGAACCCGGATGCCATTTTTCCATCCGCATCAACATAATACGTATTCTTGTCATACTCAAAAAAACGATTCCGGTACATCGCGCCCTGATCATCAAAATAATAATACACATCATCGATCAGTTTCCAGCCGGTCGCCATTTTTCCGTCCGCATCAGAATAATACGGTACATTTTTCACGGTGTAAAAGGCATCCCGGTAAACACCGCCCCAGCTTTGGAAATAATACCAGGCTCCATCAAGTTTTTTCCAGCCGACCGCCATTTTTCCGTCATTATTCAGGTAGTAACGGTTCTTGTCGTACTCTCTCCAGGCTCCTTTGACAATGGTACCATCCGGATCCTTAAAATACCAGATCCCGTTCTCATTCACCCATGGGTAATAGCTTCCAGCCTGCACGGATACCGCCGTCTCTTCGGGATTTCCGCTCTGTACTTCTGCCGCCGGAAGATCCGAGGCGGCATTTTCCGCTGTCGAATCCGGCGTCTCCGTTTCTGTCATCTCCGGCGTATTTTCGTCTGTGGTTTCCGCCTCCGATGTTTCTTCTGTTTCTTCCTGTGTAACAGCAGAAGCCTCATTTACCAGACTCTGCTCTGTGCCTGCTCCAAATACGTTCGCAGCACTGACAGCGGTTGTCACGCAGGTTGCCGCCAGTACTCCCCTGATTACTTTATTTTTCATTATTTATTCTTCTCTCCCTGCAAAAACAGGCAAAGCCTGCTGTGTGCTCTGCCTGTTTTAAAATTCTGCTCCTGCTTTATCTTATTTCAAAAACGCCCGAACAGTCTCCGGCATCTGATCTACATCACACTCTGTCGTATGAAGCACCGGTGCAGTACGGATTTCTTCGATCGCACGCGGAATCTCGGTATTGGCAAGTGCAGACAGCTTGTCTACCTGCTCCAGTACTGGAAGGGTGTCATACTCCGGTGCAATCGCTGCAAGAACGCTGCTTGTAAATTTATACGGGCTTGCGGTAGATGCGATGACGGTCTTAGTTTCGTCATAGGTTTCCTCGCGGTATTTTCCGTATACAGCCGCTGCAACCGCGGTATGGGTATCAATCACATATCCGGTATCGCTGTACAGTTTTGCAATCGCGTCTGCTGTCTCCTGTTCGGATGCATAATTGCCGTAGAAGTCTGCCAGCTCTTTTTTCATCGCATCGGTGATCTCATATTTTCCGTCCTTTGCAAGATCCTGCATCAGCTCGCGGTCTGCTGCTTCGCTGTTTCCGGCGATGCGGTAGATCAGACGCTCCAGATTGCTCGAGATCAGGATATCCATGGACGGTGATGTTGTCAGAATAAAGTCTCTGTTTCTGTCGTAAACGCCGGTGCGGAAGAAGTCAAACAGAACTTTGTTCTCATTGGAAGCGCAGATCAGTTTTGCGATCGGCAGTCCCATCTGTTTTGCATAGAATGCAGCGAGAATATTTCCGAAGTTTCCGGTCGGAACGGTTACATTGATCTTTTCTCCGTCTGCAATCTCTCCGTTTTTCACCAGGTTTGCGTAAGCATATACGTAGTAGACGACCTGCGGAACGAGTCTTCCGATGTTGATCGAGTTTGCAGAGCTGAACTGGAAACCTTTATCTGCCAGCTCTTTTCCAAGCTCTTTGTCGTTAAACATTTTCTTCACGCCGGTCTGTGCGTCGTCGAAGTTTCCGTGGATGGCAACAACGTGGGTATTTTTGCCCTTCTGTGTTACCATCTGTTTTTCCTGAATCGGGCTTACGCCGTTCTTCGGGTAAAATACAATAATTCTGGTGCCCGGCACATCTGCAAAGCCTGCCATTGCTGCTTTTCCGGTATCTCCCGATGTAGCAGTTAAGATGACGATCTCATTTTTCACGCCGTTTTTCTTTGCGGCGGTCGTCATCAGATGCGGCAGAATGGAAAGTGCCATGTCCTTGAACGCGATCGTTGCGCCGTGGAACAGCTCCAGATAGTAAACACCGTCTGCTTTTGTCAGCGGTGCAATTTCCTCTGTGTCAAATTTTGCATCGTATGCGTTTGCAATACAGTTTTTCAGTTCATCTTCTGTAAAGTCGGTAAGAAAACGGCTCATTACCTCGTATGCCACTTCCTGATAGCTCATAGCCGCAAGTTTTTCCATGGGAACATCCAGTGCTGGAATGGAGGTCGGTACAAATAATCCGCCGTCGTCGGACAGACCCTTTAAGATTGCCTGGGATGCAGTTACGGTTTCTCCATTGCCTCTGGTACTTTTGTATAATACTTCCATGCTCTTTCTCTCCTTCACTTTGACTCCCGGCAGAGCCTCTCTAACTCCCGGCCGGATACGTTTCAGATTAGTTTTACCTGTACGCTTCCTCTTATTATAATGGATGAAGTATGAAAAAACAACAAAAATATACAAAAAATGACTGTGCACAAAAATGCACAGCCATTTTCCACCATTCTGCCAAAATATTTTTTGTCAGAATGTATGATTTAATTTTCGTCGGACTCCTCCGTTTTTGCTTCGCCGTCTTCTAACGCCGGAGCTTCCCTTTCTGTCTCCTCGAGTGCGAGTGCCTCTTCCTCTTTTTCCGCATTCTCTGCGATTTTATCTTCCGCCCAGGTCACAAACGCTGCCGCGTCTCCGATTTCAAAGCGTTTCTTATCGAGAAAGGTGCTTCTGCCTCCGATGGTGATGCGGATAAAGTTGTCAAACTCCGTCACCTTTGTCAGCTCTTCGAGCGGAATATCAGTGCTTCTGCCCTCTTTTTCGTATGTCATTGTGAGCACCTGCTCAGTAAAACGAAGGGTACGTTCTCCAAGGAGTCCTCTCTTTTTGCATTTTTTCATCTGTGAACGTGCCATCAGATTCGGCAGAAACGTACACAGAAGTGCCATCAGAATGGAGATTCCAAGATTGAAGAAGTCTCCCGGCATGATAAATCCCCGCGCTGCTGCACCGTAGATCATAAAAGCGATCGCAGCCACAACAGCAATCCCTGTAATGATCCGCAGTACCAGACGTACTTTTTTTATCTCGGTGCCGTAAATCTCCACAAACATTCCTTTGGTGTATTCAATTTTGTTTTTAAACAGCATATGCTCTCTCTTTTCTTATCGGTTGTTGATTGCAGTTACCAGCGCGTCGATGGAAGCGCGGATGATATCCGGATCTACGCCTGCGCCCCAGGAAAGGATTCCGTCCGGCTTTTTGATGCCGACGTAGGCAATTGCCTGTGCACTTGAGCTCTGCTCCAGCGCGTGCTCCGTATAGCTGACCAGATCATACTGCAGATTGTACTGCTGTTTCAGCGCGTTGCTGACAGCATTCAGACGGCCGTTTCCTTCTGCATATACAGTTGCATACTCACCGCCCTCGTAATTGGAGGTAACCTGTGCTTCAATTCTGCCCTCATCGAGCTGTTTAAAGTGAACGCCGTTGATGTTGTACGGTGTCGTTACGTTCTCGAAGGTATCTTTAAAGAGTTCAAAGATCTCATCCGGACGCAGCTCTTTATGCAGATGATCGGAAACGGATTTTGCGGTATAGCTCATAGCCTCGCGCATCTTCGCCGGCAGATTCAGGCCGTATTTCGTCTCCAGAATATAGCCGACACCGCCCTTTCCAGACTGGCTGTTGATGCGGATGACGTCTGCATCGTAGTTTCTTCCGATATCGGTCGGATCGATCGGCAGATACGGAACGGTCCAGGTATCCGGTGCTTTCTCCTCGATCCAGTGCATGCCTTTTGCGATCGCATCCTGATGGGAACCGGAGAAGGCTGCAAATACGAGAGATCCGCAATACGGGCTTCTCGGGTTGATGCTCATACCGGTGAAGGATTCAAATGCATGGCAGAGTTTCGGCATATCGGAGAAGTCAAGCTCCGGATCGACGCCCTGCATGTACATGTTCATGCCGACCGTGATAATATCCACGTTTCCGGTTCTCTCGCCGTTCCGAACAGCGTTCCCTCGATACGGTCTGCTCCGGCAAGGATACCCATCTCTGCATCGGAAACGCCGCAGCCGCGGTCATTGTGCGGATGAAGGGAAAGAACGACATTATCGCGGTATTTCAGGTTTTTGCTCATGTATTCCACCTGGCTTGCATAAACGTGCGGCATGGAAAGCTCCACGGTGCTCGGCAGGTTGATGATGGCTTTGCGGTCTGCAGTCGGCTGCCATACGTCGAGAACGGCGTTGCACACCTCAAGCGCATATTCCGGCTCGGTTCCGGTAAAGCTCTCCGGGCTGTACTCGAAGCGGTATTTCTCGCCGGCCTCTTCTGTCAGCTCTTTTAAGAGCTTCGCTCCCTCAACGGCGATTTTCAGGATGTCTTCTTTCGATTTTTTGAAGACCTGCTGACGCTGTGCATAGGAAGTGGAATTGTAAACGTGAACGATGGCATTCTTGCAGCCCTTTAATGCCTCGAAGGTCTTGCGGATGATATGCTCTCTCGCCTGGGTCAGAACCTGAACGGTTACGTCATCCGGGATCAGATCCTGCTCGATCAGGGTGCGAAGGAATTCGTACTCGGTCTCAGATGCTGCCGGGAAGCCGACCTCGATCTCTTTGAAACCAACCTCAACGAGGAGTTTGAAGAATTCTACCTTCTGCTCCAGGCTCATCGGAATTACAAGTGCCTGGTTTCCGTCACGAGGTCAACGCTGCACCATACCGGTGCTTTGTCAATGCTGTCTTTTTCTGCCCAGTCCATGCACGGAACCGGCGGCATATAATACTGTTTCTGATACTTCTTTGCATTCATCATGATTTTTTCCTCCCAGAAAGTGAAATATAATTTATTCTGCCGACATAAATTCGGGATGAAAGCATAAAAAAATCTCTCATCTTCTGTGTCGGCTTCTGACACAAGAGACGAAAGACTTGCTATCTTACGCGGTACCACTCCTGTTTTACAGAGATTTTCTCTGTACACTCTGCGGATACGGATGAAACATCTGCATATCCTGCCCTTCTAACGGTGGGTTTCCGTCTGCACCTACTCTTTTTATTCTAAATTTGGGAGCAGCGGCTCTGAGGTCAGTTCCACGGAATTCGTCTGCTGTTTCGCATCACCCAACAGCTTTCTGGATTCGGAAGCTCCATGTAGTATTCCTCTTCTTTGCCTTTTTCCTAACTTGGCTCTTATGTTACCATTTTTCTCCATCTCTGTCAAGCGCAAAACGCAGGATTCCGTAAAAATACACCCGCCGGAAAGGAGGCTCCGGCGGGTACTCTAACGCATGATTTCGTTGTTTTATTTGTTGTACTCTTCCAGGTATTTCTGGTAATCCTCTACCTGCTTTCCGTGGATTTCCTTGAGCTCATCCAGCTCATCCAGTGTAGTCGGAACAGCCAGTCCTAAGTTGTCCAGCCAGTCTTTCCGGATCCACAGAGTCTCACATGCCGGCTCTGCAACGTCGCCCGGGATACGGTAAATTCCGTTGTCTCCGGATGCATAGAACATAACGCCAGGATCTACGCTGTTGTAGTAGTCAACCATGTTGGTGTATTTCTTCATATACGGAGAAACATCCACCAGAAGGCCTGCGTCTACCCATTTCGTATAGTCAGCTTCCATGTTCCACCACCAGATGATGTCCGGTCGCTGTGTCTCATCGCCTATCAGAAGGGAAATTTTGGATGTTGCATCCGACCAGCCCGGCAGTGCGATGATATCGATATCCAGGTTGCAGCGGTCCTCCATCCATTTCTGCATTTCGCTCTCTCCCTTCCTTCCGGCGATATAATGCATTATTTTGCACCATTATTTTTTAATGTGTGATATTAACGAGGTTTTTATTCTTGCGTTTTTGTCATTTTCGTTCAGTTTAGCTTTCCTTAAATGCACTATTTTGCATTATTAATTAGTGTTTTTCTACATGGCATTTATGCACGAATTTGAATCATCGCAAAAAGGGAGCCGGAAACGCCCCGGCAGACGGTTTTTCTTCTCGTCCGCCGGGGCGTCCCTGGCTTTCTTTCTTTGTTCACTTTTTCCTGTTTTTTCTATTTCTTTCTATCCCTGGCGCTTGCACGAGGAACGGCGCACCACAACCTCCCCCGAAACGAGAATCCGCTCTTTCGGCGCTTCCGGGTGCTCCTCCCGCCATAAAAATTCATGCACCATACGGCGGCCAAGCCACTTCGTATCGACATGAACGGTTGAGAAGAACGGATACAGCATCCGGTCCTCATCATCATCAAATCCGGTCAGTGCCACATCCTCCGGCACGCGCACGCCGATTTTCCGGAAGGATTCTGTCAGTCTTTTGGCGATCATATCGTTGCCGCAGACAATCGCTTCCGGCAGTGTATCGTAGCTCGCCACAATCTTGTCAAAATTTTCCGGGTAATAAAAATGATCGCTCTCCATATCCGGACGAACAAGATCTGCCTCGATCGGAATGCCCGCCTGCTCCATCGCCGCAAGGAAACCGATATACCGGTCATGCATCGATTCATACGTACTGCTGTGTTCGCTCAGAAAGCCGATACGCGTCATGCCCTGTCCGATCAGATGGGACGTCAGAACACTCACCGGCTGCACACCGTCCACACGCACGATATCGCCCATCGGCCGCTGTTCGATACCGCAGTAATGGTCGAGCTGAAAAATGCGGTATCCCAGATTTACCAGTTTCTGCATATATTCCAGCGGCAGCATTTTAATGCAGAAGATCGCATCGATATTTTCATTCAGGCCGAGCGGCAGAATGCCGTTCTCCTCCTCCCGCTCCGTCACGACCGCAACGCGCGTCTGACAGTTATTGAGGCTCGCCTCCTCGGAGATGCCGCTCACGACACGGTCCCAATAAACAGCGGCATCCCGCGTACGCAGAACCATAATATTGTAATGCTTCTCCTGCGGTGCCCGAACTTCTTCCACATATACATTTTCGCCCAGATAGCCATTTCTTTTCGCCATCCGAAGAACTCTCTCCCGCGTCACCGGAGCTACCTTCGGATCATCCTTTAATGCCATGGCAACCGTATTCCGGGACAATCCCAGCTCCTTTGCCATACTCTGTATCGTTACTTTCCCCATAACTTCCTCCCTGTTTTTTCTGCGCAATTCATTTTTCTTCCGCACACGTCTTTGTCCGTAAGAAAAAAAGTGCCGTAAAACGACACTCTTACCGATCGGGGCAACAGGATTTGAACCTGCGACCTCACGGCCCCCAGCCGTGCGCGCTACCAAGCTACGCCATACCCCGTAATCATGTTTTCATTATACCAGCGAACTTCTGAAAAATCAATGTTATTTTTCCCTCTCCCGTTTCATTACATTTATTTCTTTATTTCGTGTCATATTCTCTTTTATTTTACTATATTGTCACTTTTTCTTTCTGAATATGTAATTTTTCGACGTTTTCCACGTATCATAAGTGAAAGGGGAAAATCGTATGCCATACAAACTTTCACCTCTGGCATGCCCGTCTGCAAAGACTATGTAAAAACTGAATAAAAGGAGACATCGTAATGGAAACTGAAATTTACTTTCTACTACACTCTTTAGGAATTGGTGCAAAATACCGCGGATTTCGCTATCTCGCCTATGGTATCGCTTTATGCATGGAAGACGAAGATTATCTCCTTCGGGTCAGCAAAACGCTGTACCCAAAGATCGCGCAAACGTTTCAGGTATCGTCCTCCTGCGTCGAACGAGACATCCGCACCGCTATTTCCGTCTGCTGGACCCGCGGAAACCGTGATCTGCTCTTTTCGCTTTCTGTGCATCCGGTTCTGACAAAACCGACCAATTCCGAATTTTTTGATATTTTAAGTTCTTATATCAAATACTACCGTGCTTTTCCTGCCTGTCGTCAGGAGGCATAAAAAAAACGAATACAGAAAAGATAACACTTCCGCGCCCTATCATATTGGGGGATATGCATGGCGCGGAAGTGTTTTTTCTATGATAAAACGATAGAACAAAAAAGGAGACTGCCCGCAAAGGCAGCCTCCCGATATGGATCATTTGACAGCAAACCGATTAGTTATTGATCAGTTTGTCCTCGTTGCTCCAGCTGTACAGTTTTCTGACTTCTTCTCCGACTTTCTCTGACGGATGCTCTGCAGCTTTTCTTCTCATTGCACGGAAGTGAGCCTGTCCGCCTGCTGGGGACATATCCAGAAGGAAGTCTTTTGCGAAAGTACCATCCTGGATATCGGAAAGGATCTTCTTCATGGTCTTCTTGGTTTCTTCTGTGATGATCTTCGGTCCGGTGATGTAATCGCCGTACTCGGCTGTGTTGGAGATGGAGTATCTCATTCCGGAGAATCCCGACTGATAGATCAGGTCTACGATCAGTTTCATCTCATGGATGCACTCGAAGTATGCGTTTCTTGGGTCGTATCCAGCCTCGCACAGAGTCTCAAATCCAGCCTGCATCAGGGCGCATACACCGCCGCAGAGAACTGCCTGCTCACCGAACAGGTCTGTTTCGGTCTCAGTTCTGAGGTTGTCTCCAGAAGACCAGCTCTTGCTCCGCCGATTCCAAGGCCGTAAGCCAGTGCTCTGTCCAGAGCTTTTCCGGTGTAATCCTGCTCAACAGCAACCAGGCAAGGAGTTCCTTTGCCAGCCTGATACTCGCTTCTTACTGTGTGGCCAGGTGCTTTCGGAGCGATCATAGCTACATCTACGTTCTTCGGAGGTACGATCTGTCCGAAGTGGATAGCGAAACCATGAGCGAACATCAGCATGTTGCCCTCTTCCAGGTTTGGCTCGATATCTTTTTTGTACATTGCAGCCTGTTTCTCATCGTTGATCAGGATCATGATGATATCAGCCTGTTTTGCAGCCTCAGCAGCGGTGTATACTTTGAATCCCTGTGCCTCTGCTTTTGCCCAGGATTTGCTGCCTTCATAAAGTCCAATAATAACATCACAGCCGGAATCTTTCAGGTTCAGTGCATGAGCATGTCCCTGGCTTCCGTAGCCGATAATTGCGATTTTTTTGCCTTCCAGTAAAGAGAGATTACAATCTTCCTGATAAAAAAGTCTTGCTGCCATTTTATTTTCCTCCATAATATATAGAATGTCTTGACCGGCGGCAGGTCGGTCAATTTATACAGCGAAAAGCATTTCTGCCTTTTGCTGTTTGTCAGGGAAATGAACTTTTCTATACAAAAATTTCATTCCTCCAGCAAACGTATGTAATGTGATCTGCGTTAATCGAGGTAACGCACATCGTGGGCTCCTCTGGAGAGTCCTGTCACTCCTGTTCTGGCCAGTTCCAGGATTTCGTATCCCTGTACCAGATTCAGGAACCCTTCGAGCTTTGACTGGTTTCCGGTCAGCTCTACAATCAGGCTTTCCTGTCCCACATCCACGATTCTTCCACGGAAGACATCGGAGATGGCGATGACATTGCGGCGTTCATTTTCATTCACACGGATTTTGACCAGCATCAGCTCTCGTCTGACACTCTCGTCCGGCTTCAGCTCTTTGATATCCCGCACATCGACAAGTTTTGCCAGCTGTTTTTTGATCTGCTCCAGAATCATTTCATCACTGCAGTACAGAACAACAGTCATTCTTGTGTATCGCGGGTCTGCTGTCACACCGGCGGTGATCGTCTCGATATTGTATCCGCGTCGGCTGAAAAGACCAGCTACTCTGCTTAAAAGTCCCGGCGTATTATCCACCAGCAGGGATAATGTTCTTTTCTGTTCCATAAACACCAACTTTCCTCCATCCGCAGGCGCCGCGGATTTTCAGCAATTTCTTACAACTTCCAACGCCTTATCCAATATATTAGCAACTTATCCTCACTTTGTCAACAAAAATTTTACCAAATTATTCTTTTGAGCAAAAATCTTTTGCCTCCTGTGGTTCCCATTTGCATACCTTCCGGTCATACGTAAGGATGCCGTTCGACTCCTCCTCGACATCGGTAAGCTGTGTGTAGACTGCTGCGGCAAGTCCCTGTTCTGTGAGTTCTCTTATCTTTTCTGCCAGTGCATTCATCGCTTTCTGGTACTGTGTCTGGTTCTGGTACGTGCGGTAGCCGAACGATTTTTCGGAGTAGAGATGCTCCTGTACCGGATACGTATAGCCGCCGTATTCAGAAAAAGCAAACGCGCGCTCCTCCGGTTTTACTTTTAACGGACGAAAGTAATTGTGAAGGCTCTTGATGTCCCCCGCTCCCTGATCGTACCAGCCGCTCGCGTGGTCGATCTGCCGCGTCGGATCGAGAGCGCGCACCATTTCTGTCATCTCCCTGGCATCAAACTGTCCCCATCCCTCGTTGAACAGAACCCAGAGCGACACGCACGGTGCATTGTAAAGCTGATGAACCGTCTCGCGGCACTCCCGCTTCCACCACTCTCTTCCCGTTTTTGAGGTCCGCGAAAAGAGCGGATAACAGTTATCCCTGAATTCCGTTGTCACAAACGGCAGTACGGTCGGAAGGTACAAAAGGAACGTCTGAATCGACCGGCCGCCGCCGTTGATCATATCCTGCCACACCAGCATACCGATATGGTCGCAGTGGGAATACCATCTTGCGCACTCAACTTTCAGGTGTTTCCGGATCATATTGAAACCGAGGCGTTTGGCCGTCTTAATGTCATAAACCATCGCCTCATCGGACGGCGGCGTGTAGAAGCTTTCCGGCCAATAACCCTGGTCGAGGACACCGTTCTGGAAATACGGCTTTCCGTTTAAGAGAAGACGCGTGATTCCTTTCTCATCTTTTCCAATGCCGAATTTGCGCATGCCGAAATAACTCTCGATGCGGTCTTCTCCCGCTTCAATGGAAACCCCATAGAGATGCGGATGTTCCGGGCTCCAGCCTGCAAAATTACCGAGAATCAGCTCCGCCTCGTTTTCTCTCGTCTCCCGGACGCAGATCACCTTCGCATCCGGCGCTTCGCTCTCCCGCACCGTAATTTTTTTCGTCAGTCCCGCATCCGGTCCGTTGAGGAAAACCCGTACTTTTACGCTCGCCGTATCATATTCCGGCGTGATCACGATGCGTTCCAGATACGTCTCCGGCACCCATTCCATCCAGACGCTCTGCCAGATGCCGCTCTGCGCGGTGTAAAACATGCCGCCCGGGGTAAGGCTCTGCTTTCCGCGGCCCTTCCAGTCCGTGTCCGTCTCATCGCGCACCTTGACGGCAAGCTCGTTCTCTCCCGTTTTGAGATACGGCGTAAGATCCACTGAAAAAGAAAGATACCCGCCGAGATGGCCTCCGGCACGCTTTCCGTTGCAGTAAATTACCGCATCCTGATCCACGGCGCCGAACTGCAGCAGCAGCCGTTTTCCGGCAGGAATTTTGGGAAGCTGAATCGTGCGGAAGTACCACAGATATTCTTTTGGAAGCAGCTGCCGCTTCACGCCGGACGCATCGCACTCCGGGGAAAACGGAACGAGAATTTTTCCGTCCCGCTGTTTTGGCATTTTCTGCGTTTCCGTGAACGCATACTCCCACCATCCGTTCAGATTTGTCCAGTTTTCCCGGCGCATCTGCGGACGCGGATATTCCGGAAACGGGAGCTCTTCTTCCGGATTTTTCCCAAATTCCGTAGAAAGGCGGAATTTTTTTCCTTCCTTTTTTCCAATCTGTAATGCTTTGACCGCATTTTTGAAGTCCATTCTTTTCCCTCTTTTTCTGATTTTTATGATTGATAAAAGCGTGCCCGTACAAAATCCCGGACACGCTTTTGGTGTACTGAAAATCAAAGCGGATATTCACAATCCGGTTAGATAAACGCCAGCGTTTTCATCAGATACAGCCAGAACGTCAGCGTAAAGGCACTGCCGCACGTTGTGAGCATAACGGTGTTTGCCGTCAGACTTCCCTCATGACCCATATTTTTCGCCATGATAAAACTGCTCACCGTCGTTGCGGAACCCAGCATCACAAGGATTGCCACCAATTTTTCCTGACGGAAGCCAAGTATCACGGCGATCGGCAGAAAGACAGCTGCAAGACCGACCAGCTTAATCGCAGCTGCAGCAATCGACGGCCGGATATTCTTTGCCGCGCTCTTTGCCTCAAACGACGCCCCCATCGCAATCAGGCCGAGCGGCGTTGCAAGTACCGCAATATTCTGCACCGTTTTCTGCAGAATCACCGGCTTTGGAATGCGAAGCACCGACCAGAGAAGTCCTGCAGCGATCCCGAGGATAATCGGGTTTGTCACGATATTTTTCGCCGTCTTTTTCACAAAATCTGCCGTGATCTCCTCCCGTTCCGGACGGAATACTGCAAGAACGACAACCGCCATGATATTATACAGCGGCACACTGCTGATGATCATCAGCGGCGCCATGCCGGAATTTCCGTAGATATTCTGGATAAAGGCAATACCAAGGATCGCCGCACTGCTCCGGTACGCCGCCTGGATAAATTCGCCTCTTGCACTTCTCTCTTTTAAGAGATGGGAAAGTCCCCATACCGCAAGAATTGAGAGCAGTGTTGCAAAGAAGCAGAACAGAACGAATTTGATATCCCACACAGCGGAGAAATCAGAATCCGACAGGTCCTGGAACAGCAGCACCGGGAGTGCGATTTTAAACACAAATTTGTTCATTTTGCTTGTGAACGATTCGTCCAGAATACCAACCTTTCGAAAGAAAAGTCCCAAAATCATTGTCAGGAAGATCGGCATCGTCGCGTTCAGGCTGAAGATCAGATTACTCATACCAGTGTTTTTCCTGCCAGTACATTTTTATAATCTTCGTAGTTCTCTTCGAGAAGCTTCGGCGTATTCAGACCGTAGGGACATTTCTTCATGCAGGCGCCGCAGTGGAGACAACCTCGATTTTCTTCATCATCGCCTGGCCGCGCTCGGTGAGCTGGTTGGCGGACGGGGAACGGCGCAGAAGCAGGCTCATGCGCGCGCAGGTGTTAATCTCAATGCCTGCCGGACATGGCATACAGTAACCGCAGCCGCGGCAGAAGTTGCCGGAGAGCTCTTTCTGGTCTTTCTCGATGATCGTCTTGATTTCATCCGTCATGGCAGGCGGACAGGCAATGTAGCTTAAGAACTCGTCCAGCTCTTTTTCTCTCTGGACGCCCCAGATCGGAAGCACGTTGTCGTACTGATCTTCAAAAGCATATGCAGCCGCGGAGTTTGTGATCAGCCCGCCCGAGAGCGCTTTCATTGCGATAAAGCCGATATTTTTCTCTTTGCATCCCTGTACCAGTGCTTTCTCACGGTCCGTTGCCAGATAGCAGAACGGGAACTGCAGCGTCTCATAAAGACCGGACTCAATGATCTCCTCTGCCACGCTCATGCGGTGGTTCGTGATACCGATGTGGCGGATTTTTCCCTGTGCTTTTGCTTCCAGCATCGCCTCATACAGGCCGGTTCCATCTCCCGGCTTAGGACAGAAGGACGGATTGTGGAACTGATAGATATCGATGTAATCCGTCTTCAAAAGGGAAAGGCTTGTCTCCAGATCCTTCCAGAAGCCCTCCACATCCTTTGCCATCGTCTTCGTAGAGATAAAGACCTTCTCACGCATTTCCTCAAACGCTGCGCCTAATTTTTCCTCGCTGTCGCTGTAGGCACGCGCGGTATCAAAAAAGCGGATGCCTCCGTCATACGCTTTGCGCAGCAGATAAACAGCGTCTTCTTTCGTGACACGCTGTACCGGCAGCGCGCCGAAGCCGTTCTTGTTTACACAGATTCCTGTACTTCCCAGTGTTACCATGGACATACTTATGTTCCTCCTTTTTCGCTTTCATTGTTTCAACTCATAGTCGGTATTTCACGGAGTCTGACATATCGAAAATAGTTCGACTGTGACTTGCATCATGTCAGTGGAGAATACCGATTTCTCTCCGCCCGCCACTGCCGTTATGTTTCTTTTAGCAATTCATCCCACCGCTTCAGAAACGGGGGACTTCTTGTCTACTGGTGTTAAAATCCGTTATTTCTATAGTATCACACTTTCTGTCAGACGGCAAACGCGATTTAAAGAGGCAGGCACAAAGGGAAATACTTTCCTTTTATGTCTGCCTCTGAATATCATTTTTTATTTTACTTCTTTATAAAAGTTTACGCAGTCCGACGGATCATAATAGATTTTATTATCCGCAAGCAGCGTGGAAACACCGTTCTGTACTTCGATGATGCTGACCGCACAGTTGTACGGCACGCCGCCGTGCCAGAAGTCGTTCTTGTCTTCATAGACATTGCGCAGCAGCGCACGCATGCAGCAGCCGTGGGTGGCGATCAGGATCGTCTTGTCCTGGAGCTCCGGTTTCGCAGTCAGCTCATGATAGAACGCTTCTGCCCGGTCGCAGACTCCTGGATCGTCTCTCCGTCTCCCGCCGGGCGGAAGTGGAACGGATCTCTGTAAAAATCGTCGAAGTGTTCAGACGGAATCTCAAAATTGTTTGCCCGGCATCCAAGCCCTTCCCAGGAGCCAAAGGAAAGCTCCATCAGGCGGTCGTCGGTCGTAAGCGGCACATTTCTGCCCGCAAGGACGAGCTCTGCCGTGTGCTTTGCGCGGCGCAGTGGACTGGAAATTCCAAGGTCAAACGGGATATTTTTCAGTCCTTCCGCCGTCACTTTCGCCAGACGGACACCGTTCTCATTCAGCTCGGTGTCCGTCTGGCCCTGCAGTCTGCCTTCTACGTTCCACGCGGTTTCACCGTGGCGCATGATATAAAGTTTCATAAAAATCAGCCTCTCAGTTCGATGTTGAACTCATTCTGCAGTTTCTTGCAGATCTTCTCGACAAATTTCTGTACTTTTTCGAAGTCAAATGCTTCTTCCTTCGGTGCAAAGGTGACGGTGAACGCCATGCTCTTCTTGCCTTCCGGAATCTGGCCGCCCTCGTAAACATCGAACAGACGGATCTCTTTTACGTATTTGTTTGCCTCACGGATACAGTTCTCTACATCGCCGCAGCTGATGTTTTTGTCCATGACAAATGCCAGGTCACGTTTCTCCTCCTGGAATTTGGAGATCGGCTGGAAGGTGCGTTTTTTGCCGTACCATCTGGAGAGCTCTTTTAAGTCAAGCTCCATGATGTAAGCGGAAGTACGCATGCTCAGCTCGTTCTGGATATCGTATGCTGCTTTTCCGAAGTATCCGATTTCTGTACCCTCGCAGAGTACTTTCACTGCCTGATACGGATGCAGGAAGGATTTCTGAACCGGCTCGTAGGTGAACTCAATGTCCATGCTCTCGGCGATGGTGTTGGCGATGCCCTTCATAGTGAAGAAGCTCTCGTTGTTTCCGAAGGTTCCGACGCAGAGAACTTTTCTCTCATCCGGGTAGGATGTCAGCGGCAGGGACTCCGGAATGTAGATGCTTGCTACCTCGAACAGTCTTCCTTCAAGGGTGCCCTGTTTCTCATTTCTGGAAATGGCATTCAGCATGGAGCTGCCAGTGTGGTACGCATCAGGGACAGATCCTGGTTGATCGGGTTGATGATCTCGATGGCATTTCTCTCTTTTGCATCTGCCGGCAGTTTCAAGAGATCCAGATCTGCAGGGGAGAAGAAGGAGTAATGCATGCACTCGTAGATACCCATGGTGCATAAGGTATTCTTCAGTGCCAGCTCGCCTTTCTGCTCTTCATTGTAGCCGCCCATCGTTACCTGTGCAGCGGAAAGGAAGGTATCGGTTACGTGATCGTAGCCGTACATACGGATGACTTCCTCTGCCACGTCCGGATAGCGCTCGACATCGTTCTCTCCCTCCGGCAGCATATCCTCACGGTAAGCCGGAACCTGGATGGTCAGCTCATCGCCGTTGATTTCCGGTGCAAAGTTCAGGTTTTTCATAATGCGGAGAATCTCTGCTTCCGGAACTTCGATACCGAGTACGCCGTTTACTTTGCTGACACTGACGGTCATCGGAGTCGGATCGATGGAGTTTCCGGTGTTCACATCGAAATGGGTACGGGAAACTTTACCGCAGCCAAGCTCTTCCATCAGATGCAGCGCACGTTTCATACCAAGTACGGTTGAATACTCGTCCACGCCTTTCTCATATCTTGCACTGGCATCCGTCGCTTTTCCAAGCGCACGGGCTGTCTTTCTGACGTTGTCGCGTGCGAATTTTGCGGACTCAAACATAACAGCCTCTGTCGTGTCGCGGATCTCGGAGTTTAAGCCTCCCATGACACCGGCAAGTGCAACCGGTTTTACGCCGTCGCAGATCACGAGGTTGTTCTCATTCATTGTGTATTCCTGCTCATCGAGGGTCACAATCTTTTCATTTTCTTTTGCTCTTCTGACACAGATTTCATTGCCTTCCAGATAAGAGCAGTCAAAAGCATGCATCGGCTGGCCGATCTCTTTTAAGACGTAGTTTGTGATATCAACCACGTTGGAGATCGCGGACATGCCGACGAGTGCCAGACGGCGTTTCATCCATGCCGGGGACTCTCCGATTTTTACGTCATATACGTAATGAGCGCTGTAACGCGGGCAGAGTTCCGGAGCTTCCACGCGGACAGAGAAGCCTTCTTTTTCCACATCCGTCTCGGTGTAATCGGTTGCCGGCATTTTTAAAGGTTTTTCCAGCATCGCCGATACTTCTCTTGCGATACCGAGGATACTCTGGCAGTCCGGTCTGTTTGCAGTCAGGGAGATATCAAAGATCCAGTCGTCAAGACCTGTCAGCTCTTTGACATCTGCGCCAAGCTCGGCATCTTCCGGCAGAACAAGCAGTCCGTTGTAGCCTGCGCCCGGGTACAGATCCTCGGTAAGGCCGAGCTCCACGCCGGAGCAGAGCATTCCGCAGGACTCATATCCTCTTAATTTTCCTTTTTTGATGGTCATAACACCCTCGATGGTCTTATGATCTTTTGCTGTTGCATAAACAGAAGCGCCAGGAAGGGCAACCGGGAATTTTCCGCCGGTGTGCACGTTGTCTGCGCCGCAGCAGATCTGCATGGCGCCGTGTTCTCCTGCATTTACCTGGCACACATGAAGATGGGTCTCCGGGATCGGCTCGCAGCCCTCCACCAGACCGACAACAACGTTGCTGATGTCTTTTCCCACCTGATAACGCTCTTCTACTTCAAAACCGCCGTCGAACAGTTTTTTCTCCAGTTCTTCCGGGGTAACATCGATATCTACATATTCTTTCAGCCAACTTAACGGTACTAACATATTAAACCTCCAAATTCAAACTGTTTCGTCTTTATTTCTCGTTAATCTGATTTAAAACCCGCAGATCGGAACCGAATAACAGTTTGATGTTGTTGATTCCGTATTTCAGCATGGCGATACGCTCCAGGCCGATGCCAAAAGCGAAGCCGCTGTACTCTTCTGAATCAATGCCGCAGTTCTCCAGCACGCGTTTGTTTACGATACCTGCTCCAAGGACCTCGATCCAGCCGGTTCCCTTGCAGAGGCTGCATCCTTTTCCGCCGCAGGCGAAGCAGCTGCAGTCTACCTCAACGGACGGCTCCGTGAACGGGAAGTAAGATGGACGAAGACGTGTTGTCGTTCCCTCGCCGTAGATCTTCTGTACGAGTACGTCGAGCATTCCTTTCAGGTCGCAGAGGGTGATGTTTTTGTCGACAACGAGTCCCTCCATCTGATGGAACATCGGAGAATGGGTTGCGTCGTCATCAGACCGAAAAACACGTCCCGGGGAAAGGATCTTGATCGGCGGCTTTTTGTTTTCCATGACATGAATCTGGCCTGCCGATGTCTGGGTACGAAGCAGGAATTCCGGGGAGAGATAGAAGGTATCCTGCATATCTCTTGCCGGGTGATCCTGTGGTGTATTCAGTGCAGTAAAGTTGTAGTAATCGGTCTCGATTTCTCTTCCCTCGTATACCTCAAAGCCCATGCCTGCAAAGATGTCGATGAGCTGTTTGCGGATCAAGGTAACCGGATGAAGGTTTCCGATCGCTGTCTCTTCTGCCGGAAGGGTCAGGTCGATTTTCTCGGACTCATATTTCTTCTGCAGCTCGCGCTCTTTCATCTCCTCTTCCACTTTCTGGAAGCGGCCAAGCGCCCACTCTTTTAACTCATTGACGGATTTACCGTAGTTTGCGCGCTCTTCCGGGGCAATGTTTTTCATTTCTTTCATCAGCCCGCTGATCTTACTTTTCTTTCCTTCCAGATACTCGCTCTTAAATTCATACAGTTCTTTGGAGCTTTTCAGCTCTTCCAGTCCATTTTCAATCTTCTGTTTTAATTCAGACAGATGGCCGGTTAATACACTTTTTTCCTGCATTTGACTCTCCTACTTTCTTTTTCTTGCTTGTTTGATGGTAAATGTGAAAAACAGTCAGATACCCCGCTGCAAACAGCGGAGCATCTGATTTTCGTGGCAGTCGCCAAATATCCATGCAAGCATGGCTGTCTGGCTCGTTGCTCACAAAAAAAGACCCCGCCCCACAAAGGGACGAGATCTGAAATTTCGCGGTACCACCCTGATTTCTGCAGATACTTCCTGCAGACACTCATAACCGGTGCTGTAACGTACACCAAACGTCTGTCCCTACTTGCATTTCCAGTATCCTGCTATACGTTCCGGACATCTGCTCCAATGCGAAATTTGAAATATTCCTGAACCTGAAGGAGCTTGCAGCCGATGACTCCCTCTCTCTGGCGGAAAAAATATTTCTCTGAACATCTTCACAGCATTTTTCCTGTTAGATTATTTATAAAACTTTCATAAACAATATTTATTGTACCGTCTTGACCCCCGGATGTCAAGCCATTATTTTCCCGCTTCTTTATTCGTCTCTTTATTTTCCATAAAATGCTCGATCGCCGCATTCTGCAGTTTCCGCAGTTTATCCTCAAAATACGCGTTGATCTCCGCGCCGATCAGAAGGATCCACATGCAGAAATACATCCAGATCATGATAAACACGATCATCGTCAGACTGCCGTACATATTGGACGCCGCAAGCGCGATGTCGAGGTACATGGAAAATGCAAGGGAAAAAATAGACCAGGCAAGGGATGAGATCAGTGCGCCCGGGCACTGGCTCTTAAAGCTCGCCTTCCGGTTCGGAATGCATTTATACAGCACCAGGAACAGAACCGCCAGCACGCCTGTCGTAATCAGGGTACGCATGCCCATGATAGAGGATGTCACGCGCGCCACCATCGGCAGATGTTCCGTCAGCTTATTCTGAATGCGGGTTCCGAAGACCAGAAGCACCAGACTGGTGAGGAATGCAGCGACAAATATTAAGGTATATGCCATGCCCCGCAGCCGGTTGATGATGTAATTACGTGTCTCTGTTACGTGATAAATGCTGTTCAGCCCGTTTGTCAGCGCCGCAATGCCCTTTCCCGCCGACCACAGCGTTGTGATGATCGTAATCGGCATATAGGCAACGGACTGATAAAAGATCTCATTTACAATACCGCCCACGTAGCTCTGGAACTCCGTGGGCAGCATATTGATCAGAACGCTGTAAACATCGTCGCGTGTCAGCGGCGTATATTTTACAAGCGTAACGACCAGAAGAACAAACGGAATAAAGGAAAGAAGAATGAAATACGCACTCTGCGCTGCATAAGCACCGACATGGTCCTCATTCAGGCGCTTCATAAAACCGCGGATTGTTTTTATCATCTGGCAAAACCGCCTTTTCTTTGTTTTCGTGAATCTGTCCCATTCTTGCACATATATCGTACTTCAGGATAGCCTACAAAGCATATCATACTTTTCTTTCCTTCGCAAGGGATTTAATTCCATTTCCGGTAATACCATGCGTAACCGCGTGCCGGAACCGGAACGCCGCGCAGAACACGTTTCTCGCCGGTAAACAGATCCTTCCAGGTGAACTCACCCATATTGATCCAGGCCGTGCGGTCTTCATTGCTGAAGTTAAAGAGACCTGTTACCATCTCATTGCCGGATTTTCTGCAGACACAGAGAAGCGCCGTATCATACGTTTCCTCAGTCCAGACATCCGCCTCACCCTCAAACGGACGGTATTTGAATTTCAGCTCCTCCATCTTTTTCATCGAAGCAAAAATCTGATTCTGAACCGTTCCTTTTTTCTCCTTCTGGGGCTCCAGATCCCAGCGGAAGTGGCCGCGGTGCAGATAACGGCTGTCGGCTGCGCGGTCAGAATCTTCACTCTCTTTGTAGGAATAATCGTTGACCTGGCCGATCTCATCGCCGCTGTAGATAACCGGAATACCAGACTGGATGAAAAGGTATGCGTTCAGCATCTCAATTCTCTGGATCGCCTGTTCGGTCTTCGCCTCATTCTGCTCAAAGCCTGCCGCCTCAAGACCGCAGAGAGAAGCCGTCGTTCCGCAGAGACGCGCATCCTGCAGAACAGGATCGTCGTTGTAGAGTTCTCCTCTTGCATCGCTTCCCTCCACATAGCCGCGGAAGTAATCATTCAGATATTTTTTATGCGGTGCCTCGGCGATGCCGAACTGTTTCAGCCATTCGTAATCGAGGCCCCAGCCGATATCATCGTGGCATCTCAGATAGTTCAGGAAGACATAATCCTTCGGCAGTCTCGTCACAATATCCATCTGATGTTTCAGCAGGCGGGTATCTGCCGTTGCAATGGTGTGCCAGGTGGATGCCATCGTCGTTACGTTGTACAGCATATGGCACTCCGGTTTTTCCAGAGTTCCGAAGTACGGAACAACCTTTTCCGGCTCCATGACAACCTCGCCGAGCAGCAGAACGCCCGGGCAGACGATCTCGGTGATCATACGCATCATGCGGACAATGGTATGTACCTGCGGCAGGTTACGGCAGGTGGTGCCGATCTGTTTCCAGATGTATGGAACGGCATCGATGCGGACGATATCGATTCCCTGGTTGACGAGATAGAGCATGTTGTTGACCATCTCATTGAAGACAACCGGGTTCGCATAGTTCAGATCCCACTGGTACGGGTAGAATGTTGTCATGACAAATTTGTGACAGTCCTCTCTCCATGTAAAGTTGCCCGGTGCCGTTGTCGGGAATACCTGCGGGCAGGTTTTCTCATATTCGGACGGAATGTCGTAGTTATCGAAAAAGAAGTAGCGGTCCTGATACTCTTTTTCTCCGGCAAGTGCACGTCTGGCCCACTCATGATCCTCGGAAGTGTGGTTCATAACGAAATCCATGCAGAGACTCATGCCCTGGTCGTGGCATTTTTCAGAGAGTGCAGCCAGATCCTCCATCGTTCCAAGGGACGGCTGTACGGTACGGTAATCGGCAACGGCATAGCCGCCGTCACTCTTTCCTTTCGGAGTGGCAAGGAACGGCATCAGGTGCAGATAATTCACGTTGCACGCTTTTAAGTAATCCAGCTTCTCCTCAAGGCCGCTGATGTTGTCTGCGAATGCATCGATGTACAGCATCATGCCGAGCATTTTCTGGCTCTTATACCAGTTCTTCTGTTTTTCTCTCTTACGGTCGAGTGCTTTCCATTTTTTATTCCGCTCTTTGTACCACTGCTCCATGCTCGCACAGAGCTCTTCAAATCTTCCCTGTCCGTTTGGATACAGCTCGCAGTAGAGCCATTTCAGCTCATCATAGTGTTTCTCGAGTCTTCTCTGATATTCCACTGTCATGTTGTTCGTTCTCCTTTATCTTATTCTTTATCCTGTCACAGCGTTCCGGCAACGGAAAATCTGTGTTACGTTTCTTTCACTTGCAGTATACCGTTGCCGCAATTATATGTCAACCGTTTACATACTGTATTTTTCAACAAATTTCAGCCTTTTTCTTTGTCTTTTTTTACCATTTTCTGTCTATCGTTTACTTTCTGGAACAGAAAAAGACTCCGCAGCTTATTTTTTCCGCGGAGTCTCTCTCTTTTTTTCTGTTTCACGCCGAACCACGCACCACAAGGCTCACCGGCATGGTCGTCACATTCGGCACCATCTCTCCCTTTCTTCTCCGATCGATATACGCAATGGAAAGCTCCGACATTTCCTCAATCGGCTGATGAATCGTCGTGATGGAAGGCGTGGTAATCCCGGCGATCACAGTGTCATCAAACCCGACAACTTTAATATCCTCCGGCACCCGTTTTCCCATGGCGTAAAGGCGCTGGAGTACCTGTGCGGCAATCAGGTCACTGCTTGCAAAAATGCCGTCCGTCTCCGGGTGCTCCAGAAGGCCCTTTTCAATATAGGATTCATAGTGCATGGAGCCGTAGCTTAAGCGGTCACTCAAAAGAACTTCCCCTTCAATCCCCCGCTCCCGGCAGACACGCAGGAATCCATCCGCACGCCGGTCCGCCGGCATATCTCTTCCGACGATTCCGCCGAAATGAAGCAGATGGCGGCAGCCGCAGTCCGCAAGATGCGATGCTGCAAGCGCTCCTCCCTGCTCGTTGTCACACTGGATCGTAATGGCCTCCGTATTTTCCTCTCGCTCGAAATTGACGATCGGAATTTTCAGATCATGAAACTTTTCAATCTGCACATCGCGGCTTGCCATCACAACGCCGGTTACACGGTTGGAGATGAACATATCGAGATATTCGGTTTCTTTCTCCGGCTGATCTTTCGAGTTGCAGAGCAGAATCTTGTAGCCCCGCTTTGCCGCCGCGCTCTCGAGTGCACTGATCATTTTACTGAAAAACGGGTGCGAGATGTGCGGAACGATAACCCCGATCGTATTGGAATGCGCTTTTGCCAGGGAACGCGCCAGCTCATTCGGCTGGTAATTCATCTCCTGCATCGCCTGCGTTACTTTTTTTCTTGTCTCTTCACTGATGTATCCGCGGTTGTTGATCACGCGGGAAACCGTCGTCGCCGTAACGCCGGCACGTGCGCTATGTCCTTGATTGTCGCCATGTTTCTCTCCTCGTCATTTTCTAACTGTTTTTTGCTTTCGCCCATTATAGCACAAAAAATCTGTTTTCGGTGATTTTTTAAAAAAGGGAACGGCAGTCGCCGATTTTCGAT
>NZ_QUHY01000069.1:0-3153 GCF_003479865.1 Blautia sp. AM47-4 | reverse complement strand
GGTGTAGTAAGTTTGAAGAGACTTCTTAATCAATCAATTTTAAAGAGTTGGAGCTCCAAAATGATTAAAAAGTCTCTTGAGGCTTATTTTTTTACCTTAAAGAACAAAATTGTATTTTGTAAAAAACAATTTTAAAACATGTCCGTATTTTATTTCGTCAGTACAGAGATTGTGTAAGGAACTTTAAAAAGATGACACGAAATCAAAAAAATGTAGTAAGGGGGCTGTAAAAAGACCTCTGAGCATTTCGTTTAGTGTAAAGAACTTTTTTACTTCTTACACGAACTTTGAAAACGAAACAGCCTGCCCATAGTGATACCAGAACTGAATAGGCATTCAGCGTGTCTTTTCTGGTTAATACGTCCCGGAAACATCAGCACCCGGTACAGGAACGGATATGGGATGAGAACAGGAATTTAATAAACAAAGGAAGGAGGACATCTGACTATGACAGAGAAACAAGGATTCATGACAGCGTTGTATGAACGTCTTAGTCGTGATGATGAATTAAACGGAGAATCCAACAGTATTTCGAATCAGAAGAAACTGCTGGAACAATATGCAAAAGAACATGGATTTACCAATCTTGTTCATTTTACTGATGATGGTATCTCCGGTACAAGATTTGATCGTCCAGGCTTTCTTGCCATGATGAAAGAAGTTGAGTCAGGGAAAGTCGGAACGATCCTGATTAAAGATATGAGCCGAATGGGAAGAGATTATCTGAAAGTCGGACAATATATGGAGTTGCTGCGACAGAAAAATGTCCGCCTGATTGCAGTCAACGAGAATGTAGACAGCTTCCGGGAGGACGATGATTTTACTCCATTCCGAAATATCATGAATGAATGGTATGCAAGGGATACCAGTAAAAAGATAAAATCCACTTTCAAGGCGAAAGGGAAATCCGGCAAGCATGTGGCAAGTACAACACCGTATGGGTATCTGAAAGACAAGGATGATCCGAATGTATGGATCGTTGATGAAGAAGCAGCTGTAGTTGTACGGAGAATCTTTCACATGACAATGGATGGATACGGACCATATCAGATTGCCAGGGCACTGAAAGAGGATAAGGTTGAGATACCAGCGGTTCATATGGCAAAGAAAGATGCCGGATTATGGAAAGGCAGAGTAGAAGAAATCAAAGATCCTTATGGCTGGGGCTCTTCTACTGTTGCCGGTATTCTAAAGAAAAGAGAGTATCTTGGTCATACAGTGAACTTCAAGACCAGAAAGCATTTCAAGGATAAGAAAAGCCATTATGTATCTGAGGATAACTGGACGGTGTTTGAGAACACGCAGGAAGCAATCATAGATCAGGAAACTTTTGACAATGTGCAGAGAATCCGAAGCAATGTGAGAAGGTATCCAGATGGATGGGGAGAAGCCCACCCACTGACAGGTCTGATGTATTGTGCAGACTGTGGTTCCAAAATGTATGTTCATCGGGTAAATAATGGCAAGCGAGTTCCACAATATACCTGTTCTGCATATTCTAAAGTTCCGGTTGGAACACTCTGCCAGACACAGCACAGAATTAATGCCGATGTGGTTATGGAGCTGATTAAGGAACTTTTAAAGGCTGTTGCGGAGTATTCACAGTTGAATCGTGAAGAATTTTTGGAGACAGTAAAAAAAGCACAGACTTCACAGCAGTCCAGTGAGATCATAAGATTGAAAAGCAGATTAGCAGAAGCAAAAAAGCGTGTGCAGGAACTGGAAAAACTGATCTGCAGAATCTATGAGGACAATATTCTTGGCAAGCTGCCAGATGAACGTTATGCGATTCTTGACGGACAATATTCTAAAGAACAGAAAGATTTGTCGGCAGAAATTGCAGATATGGAAGCTGAATTATCAGGTTATGAAGAAGGTCGCAGATCAGCGGAGAAGTTTATTGCTCTGGTTGATAAATACCAAAACTTTGATGAATTGACCACTTACATGCTGAACGAATTTGTTGAAAAGATTGTGGTTCATGAGCGTGACCGAAAAGGAAGCATTGAGACAACTCAGGAAGTGGAAATCTATTTTAATTTCATTGGAAAATATTTACCGCCACATTTCGGTGAGGTGGAAATGACGTCAGAGGAAATTGAAGAAATGAAGAAGCGGGAAGCCAGAAAAGACAGGCTTCATCAGAATTACCTGAAAAGAAAAGCAAGTGGCAAGCAGCAAGAATACTATGAACGGACAAAAGCAAAAAAGAAAGCTGAAATGGATGCAAAAAAAGAGGAAATCCGTCAGGAAGATATTGCAAAGGGTGTGTTCGTTCCGGTATCACTGCTTCCACCTGCAGAACCGAAGAAAGGAGTTGCATCAGCATGAGTAAATTAGAAAGAATCGTTCACGATGACAGCAATGGTCTGGATTATATCCTTGTCGGGGAAATCTATCTGCCACTGATCGCTGTGTCGGAAGAAAAGCGTGATATTGGCTTTTATGGAAGCCTTCACAGAAACTATCTGAAAGACTACAAAGGTGGCTTATATTCCTATCTGACATTGACTGGGGAACTCTGGACTTACCTTGCAGACTTAAATGAGCAGTGCGTAGAATACAGAGATTTTCTCATGAATCAGATCATGGAACAGGAAGGTATTACAGAGGAATTGAAAAGCAGAGATCAAATGGAATGGGTTCGCCGGGCAAACAATGTGAGAAGCCGGGTAGATGAAATCATTTTAAATGAATTGGTGTATGTGTAGGAGGGGCTTATGAGATACCGGATTGAATATGCAGACGGAAGATGCTGTAATTATGTAAACAGCAGAAAAGATTTGTTGGATTGGCTGAAAGCACTGAAAGATGAAAAAATTGTTGATATCCGAAAAGTGTACAAAAACGGTGTTACAGATTCTGTGATAGACAGCTATCGCAGTTATCTGAAACAGTGAAAGGAATGGGACTCTCAAATACACAGGAAGTATTTGAAAATGTGAATGAGTAAAGGAAATGGCATTAACCGTAAAAAGTTAGTGCCTTTTATTTTGTCTATTATTATATTTCCACAAAATCCGATGCAGAGGATTTTTGAAAAACAGACGGAACGGAGATCATGCCGAAGGGACAGCGGCAGGAATTACGTTTTGTCTGCCGGGAGTACAGAGGACTGGAAGTCCTTTGTGCCTGGATTGCAAAGGGAGGCAG
>NZ_QUHY01000068.1:0-3188 GCF_003479865.1 Blautia sp. AM47-4 | reverse complement strand
CCATTCGAAAGAAGTAAGACCCCTTGAAGACGACGAGGTAGATAGGGCAGAGGTGGAAGTGCCGTAAGGCATGGAGCTGACTGTTACTAATCGGTCGAGGGCTTGACCTGAAATGCAAAACAAAAGTTTTGCAGAAAATGGTTGTGTTCGGAAAGAAAGTATGGTATGATGTATAGATGTTAAGTGTATGCGGTTTTGAAGGTATATCTAGCGTAGGGGATTGGTCAAATGGTATGATAGGGGTCTCCAAAACCTTTGGTGGGAGTTCGATTCTCTCATCCCCTGTATTAGGAAAGAGTGAAGATACAAAATCTTCACTCTTTTTTCGTATTGTTTAAAAGAAAAGTCTAACAGAACAGGATTTACAGAATTTTAAGATATTTTTGTAAAGCAGGACTGTTTTTTATGGTGTAAATAAGGTACAATAGAGCCACAGAACATATTCAAAAATAATGAAAAATGAAACATGAGAAGGGAGTGGGTGTAACGTGAGCAGAGAAAAGAATGGAAGCCGCGGCACGGTAAAAGCTGTCATTTATCTTCTGATCGTAGTAATCCTTGCTGGAATGGTTGTTTATCTGACGCAGTCGTTGCGGCGGGACCGGGAGCCGGAGATTACGGGGACGTTTATTGACAGCAAGCTGGAGGCGGCGGGGGAGCTGACGTCGGCGAAGATGATTTATAACGGGCTGATTCATTACTCGGACGGGTCGATTCCGTTTCTGACGCAGAAGGCGTTTAATATGACATACCGTGCAGAGGTACGTGCGGGCGTGGATCTCTCGAAGGCGAATACGGAGGTGACGGATTCAGAAGTAACAGTTACACTTCCGGCAGTGGAGATTTTTGATATTTCCATCGACAATGATTCCATCCAGTATTACGATGAGAAGGCAGCGCTTCTGAACTGGGAGCGGAAGGAAGATGCGATGGATGCAATCGCGAGTGCGAAGGAGGATGTAGAGCAGCAGACGAAAGAAATGGATGACCTGGAAACGATGGCACAGGAACAGGCGAAAACACTGATTACCGGAATGCTGTCCGAGACGGTCGGGGACAAGACATTGGTTGTAAAATTTGAAGAATAGTACATAGACGGGATGTCGGCACTTCTTTTTGGGGGATAAAAAAAGGAGGGCCGGTATTTCTTCTGGCAGAAACACCGGCATTATGAAAAAGAAAAATCTATATAAATTGGAAAGAATATTAGGTTGGGACAACGGTTGAAAGATAGAGGAAGATGATTTGTTGTCCCTTTGTTTTGATACGTTTAGTATAGTTGTCATATGTGAGGAAAGTGTGAATGGAGTTTGAAGAAACTTTGAAAAGATTTGTGAATGGCGCGGGTGAACATCGGAACATCCAAACGCCCGGATATCGCCGAATTTGCATAGAATTAACTTGAAAGTGAACACTGCTTCATGGTACAATCGTTTGGCATGTGTGAAATATGAGTTACATTTGAGAGGACAAAAACTATGGACTATAAACTGCTGCTGGACACCGCGGTCATGGCGGGAGAAATCCTGCTGGAAAGCGGGGCGGAGACGTGGCGGGTGGAGGATACCATGCTGCGGATGCTGCGCATGTCCGGCCTGAAAACTGCGGATGTACTGGCGCTGACGACCGGCTTTGTGGTAACGCTCGACGACCCGGCGATGGATTCCATGACTGTTATGCGCAGCGTAGAGAGCCGTGCAACGGATCTGAACCGGATCCATGCGGTCAATCAGCTTTCCCGCGATTTCTGCGAAGGAAATATCGACCTGGATGCGCTGTTCCACCGGGTGCGGGATATCTATCGTGCTAAGTCGGAAATTAAAAAAAATCTGCTCGCGATGATGGCGACGACCGCAGGCTTTGCAATCATGTTCGGAGCCGGGTTCTACGAAGTGCTGGCATCTGCACTTGCAGGTTTTATATCAGGAATCGGTGTTTACGGAGGAAAAAAAGCCGGGATGCAGTCGTTTCTTGTGAACTGTATCGGGTCATTTTTGCTGGCGGTCACATCTATTCTCTGTGTTCATTACCTGCCGGGGACCATGGATCTGAACGTCATTATCATTGCATCGATCATGCCCCTCGTACCGGGTGTGGCGATCACGAATGCGGTGTATGATACCCTGCACGGCGACTACATTTCCGGTGCGGCACGGATGCTGGAGGCGTTTGTAACCGCTGCGGCCATCGCAATCGGCGTGGGACTTGGCATGCTGTTGCTCCGTCCGCTGGTGCGGTAGAGAAAACCGATACGGAAAAAAAGATGAGGTTAAAGCAAAAATATGAGAATAGCAGGTGAAATCATCCTGAAATCCCTTGGAGCCTGGGTTGCAATCTGGGGATTTTCAAGACTGTTGAACGCACCAAAAAAGCTGGAATGCTACACGGCCGGTGTCGGTATGATCGGCTGGGCGGTCTATCTGATCGTGGAAGTATTCAACGACGGCATTCTGATGAAAAACTTTCTTGCCGCCGTTGCCGTCGCTCTGGTTTCCCAGGCAATGGCGCGCCAGTTCAAAGCGCCGGTGATCCTTTTCGTGATCCCGGGCATTCTCCCGATGGTGCCGGGAGCCGGTATGTACCGCATCGTCTACTCGATCGTTATGGGACCGGAAAACATGGTTGGAACGTATCTTTTAGAGACAGCGACCGCGGCAGGCGCAATTGCCCTTGGAATTTTCCTCGGAGAAGCGCTGCAGAAGATATTTTTTTACGAAGTCCACAGGTGATTTACGAAAAAAGTGAGAAATTTGCCAAAACCAAATTTTTTGCTTTTTTTTGTCGAATTTTATGATATACTTAACAGTGTATGTGCCCTTGGACAAAAGAAGAAATCTATAGGGGCATTTTTAACATCAGTAGACAAGAAGTCCCCCGCTTCTAAAGTGGTGGGATGAATTGTTAAAAGAAACATAACGGTAGTGGCGGGCGGAGAGAAATCGGTATCCTCCACTGACATGAGGTAAGTCACAGTCGAACTATTTTCGACATGTCAGACTCCGTGAAAATACCGACTGTGAGTTGAAACAAGGAAAAAAGAAGAGAAGTAAGTAAAGTGCAGACACAGAACTATGAGGAGCAAAAAATATGAAGTTTGAAGATGATGATTTAAAGGACGGTAAACTTTGGGCTGCCCTGCAAAAGAGATTGACCGTGACCTGGCGGAAAAGGAGAGCGGTGAAACATTC
>NZ_QUHY01000067.1:0-3461 GCF_003479865.1 Blautia sp. AM47-4 | reverse complement strand
TATTCAGTTGGTTGATCATGTCCTTGTACGCAAGGATTTTTGAATCTTTTGAATTGCCAGCCATATGTTTTCTGCTCCTTTTTCACTGCTCTTATTATACCATAAAAAGTAATGAAAAAGAAGCAGAAAACCCAGCATTTACAAGGGATTTCAGACATGATACAGGGTGAGAAGCCCCTCCGTTTCTGTTGGTTGGCATAGATGTTTTACGCGATCATTCCGTAGGTTTGAATGCCTTGGGTTGTTCGATTTCAAGCCCGGACATGAGCCAGTCGAATTGCTGCCAGGTCAATTGTTTTACTTCCAGCTGATTTCTGGGCCAGCGGAATCTGCCCTGAACTTCCATACGTTTATACAGCAGCACAAATCCGTCAGATTCCCAGAGCAAAGCTTTGATCCTGTCACAACGTTTTCCACAGAAAAGATACAGGGCACTTCGCCTTGGATCCATATGGAGTTGATCCTCTACAATGGCACACAGCCCGTCAATGGATTTCCGCATATCCGTTCTGCCTGTTACGATATAGATTTCATCGGCGGCTGTGATATCCCCTAACATTCCAGCTCCTTCACAATTCGAAGCGTTTGAGCCAGAAGCTGAGGATCTGTTCCATTTGGTATTGTTAGATGAAAGCTGCCTACAGACAGCTTCATTGACTCTGCTACGGAAAAGTTATTCCTCTCCGTAGCTGCCGGAATTACATTTAATGGCTGTTCATAAGGAATCGGGTCAGTATCATGAAACTCCACTCTGACAACTTCCTGGTTTTCTGGTGCGCGATAGGTGCGTCCAGTTGACGCCGGCAAATCCACACAACCTTTCTGACGCAGTCTTTTTACCCAGTTGTAAAAAGTTCCTGGCTTGATATCATGTTCCACACACCATTGATGATCTGTCAATCCACTTTGACGGCATTCCATGATGAGACGGTATTGTTCTTCGACAGGTATTCTTTTGCTTTTCATGAGCACACCTCCATAACTTGAATAGAGTAAAATGCTCGCACCTATCATTTCTAGCAAGAAAAGATGAAGTAAAATGCTTGCATTCTCTATTGATTATTATGGGATATTTTTTAGGGCAACACAATCCGTCGAATTATTTTGCACTTACCCTTTACAGCTGCAAGTTCCAGCCGCTTCCGGCTCACAGTCATACTCTCTGGATGCCAAGACTGTTCCATCAGTAAGGTGAGTAAAGTCCCCAGTTTCTCATTAATTCACATATCCCGGATATAATCGGAAGATGATGCCAGATTGTAGAGGTCACTGAGCAGACCGGTAAACGAAGCTATGTCATCCGGATGGAACACAGGCCGACCGCCTCGCTCTTTGTACTTCTCATATACAGCCGGAAGGGACGGTGCATAGAAATGGCACCATTGGAGAGACCAGAGATTATCAGAAGTCGAATGGCTATATGCTTTCCGACAATCAATGAACACGCAGTCTCCCTGGCCTAGCTGATAAGTCTGCTCCTCGTAGGAAAGTTCTCCCTCGCCAGACAAAACAATAAAGCAAAGAAACGACACCAAATCCTCTCTCTGGGATACATGTGGGTGAACAGCCTGCAAAGAGCCGACCTCCTGCAGATGCAAAAGAGACGTTCCAGCAAAGGTTGATGGGGTGTAAATGATTCGAGAGGAGCTTACGGAAGAAGACTGTGGGTTGAATAGTTCTTGGTCCATAAGTTGCTCCTTTCCAATACGAAATATCACTTTTTCCTTCACTTATATCCAACTGATGGAACGGCATCCTTGGGAATATGCCGCGATCGGGAATGTCTAAAAAATTGTGTAAGTAAATTGTCTGACAATTTCCCCTTTGCCTGCTTGACTACCTTGCTTTAAATGCCGGAACGCCAGTCAAGGTAAGGGTTCCAGCCTTGACTGACAATTCTGGCATTTGATAAAATCTTGAGAGCAGGTTAGAAAAACTTACACAGTTTCTATTACATTCTCCGGCGATCCTTTTCTATGTACAAATATTTAATATACCTTTACATTTCAGACGCTTACCTTATTATGCGTTACCTGCTAAATGTCCTTCTTATTTCCATTGCCGCATAGTACATCAAACCACCAACTGCTCCACCAACTGTGTTATAGAAGATGTCTGATAGTTGGAATGTTCCTACCTTCCTTAAATCGTAAGAAATTGTAAAAGGATCTTGCATCAATTAGTCGGAATATGTTTTTTAAGGAATTCGGAAACAATACTTTCGTATTTCTCAGGATTCGATCTATAGCAATCTGTATGTTCTGACCCTGAAACTATATACAACTCTCTTTCACTTTTGCAACTATCGTAAATTTTATACGCCATAGATACCGGTGCTTGCTTATCCTTGTCTCCATGAATAATTAGAACTGGCACACTTGTCTTAGACACTGCAACACATGCGTTTGCTTCTTTCAAGTCAAATCCGCCCCAGATTTTTGTTCCTACATTTGCAAACTGCGTAAATAAATCTGACAATATTTTATGATGAATTTTTTCTTTACTATTTGCTTTTATCATCTCTAGCAGAGATGTAAAACCAGCGTCATCAATAATTCCACAAACTGATTCAGGTAATCCTAAATCGCTACTCATAAGTGTTACCGCTCCTCCCATGGAAATTCCCATGAGAAATATTGGCGTCTGCTCGCCATATTCGGAAACCACCCAGTTCACCCAATCACGACAATCATATTTTTCTAAAACACCGAGCGTTGAAACATTTCCTCCACTCTCTCCGTGTGCCCGCAAACTTACCAACAGTAGATTCCATCCATTTTCTTCTGTAATTCTGTAAATCGGCACACCATTTGTATAGCAGTTTGACCAAAGCCCATGAATAAAGATTATACAAGGTGCATTCTTTTTTCTTTCATAATAGTGACCAACCAACTCTATCCCATCAGAAGCTGCAATTGTAATCTTTCTATTGGACTCAATTTTTATTTTTTATGCTTCTGTGAGAATTTTGTATTGCCAATCATCAGCATTTCCCAAATCTGGCCAACGAATTTCTCTCTTCAAGCAGGCCTTTTGAAAAGAATACTTACTTAGTCTTAGCACTGCTACTATTACGTTTGTTAAAGCCAGAAAGACTATTAAACCACTTTTTCTTTTTATATGTAGTTTTATTTTCAAAACTGTCTTTACTTTTGGTATTATTTTCTTCAATCAATTCCCCTCCAATGCCAACTCCACAAGAGACAACAGCTAGTTAGCAACCACCAGTTCAACTGGTGGTTTATTATTAGCCCTCCAAAGGGCTATTGTTACTGCTCGCCCCAAAGGGCGGTATCGCAAGCACTTTTGCTGGCCCGCTATAAAGCGGTACTACTCGAATCTTCTCGTCTCTATTCTTCTGCTTGCTCTTTTATATACTTTTGAACTGCTTCATCTGTTATATTGCCAATCGTTTCAACATAATATCCTCTAGCCCAAAACGCTTTATCCCATTTACTTTG
>NZ_QUHY01000066.1:0-3648 GCF_003479865.1 Blautia sp. AM47-4 | reverse complement strand
TTTTCCGCAGTCATGGTCTGCTCCAAATCAAACAGGGGACGCTACGCTTCCCCTGCGCTGGCTGCCGCCAGCTACCCTTTTGTGGACTTGCCATCTGGGGACACCTTGCAATGCAAGCTGTTCCCAGCCGACAAGTTTCATAAAATATGCTATCTTTTCGATAATCGATGAAGTATAATAAAGTCAGAAATAAATCAGGAATTTGAGGTCAAGGCTTAAACGGGAGGTTTATATGAAAAAATACCAATGTCCTTGCTGCGGATATTTTACCTATAATGTTCCGGCAAATGAAGATTGTGGGTATATCTGTCCCGTTTGTTTTTGGGAGAATGACCCGTTCATTGCTTCTGATAACGAACCAAGCGACTCTAATCATGGAATAACACTAAAAGAAGCGAAATTCAATTTCTCAAAATTTGGTGCTTGTGAAAAAGAAATGTTATGTTATGTCCGATCACCAAGAGATGATGAAAAAGAAATTTCATAGCGACAACTTCCAACTTGTAGAACTGAAAAATTGAAATTTGATGGGATGGTGATATTATGAAAAAGATAATGGCGGTTATGCTATCGTTGCTTGCTTGTACGGTTCTGCTTGCAGGGTGCAACACTTCCTCCGAAAGCAATGAAGAACAGTCCTTAAAGGTATATTCATTTAGCGGAGAAAATGAATATATTTCTGTGTCGAATGGTGTAATTATTTTAGATGGCAAAGATGAAATTTGCTATGGTGGTGATTTGAAAGTGATGTCAGACGATTTTGCTAATATTACCACATACTCAACGACCATTTATATCAATGGAAGCGAAAAAGAAACTCTGCTTTCTAATGGTGTTGATGATCAGACAGGTGAGACAATAGATGTTTCTGGAAATGTTGGACAAATTTCTGGTGACATTCTCAGAGATAGTGACGCTGATAAGTTGACTGATAATTTGTGGTTTGAATTGAAAACAACCAATTTGAACGGAGAAGAAAGCACTTATCGGGTACAGTTAGAGACAACTGAAATCACAAAGGAAGTCAAAAAGTAACCCCAAACTCTTACAACTAAATACCCGCCGCCCACATAGCGGCACACCAAGCAGGAAATCTGAAAAAGGTTGCCTGTCTTTTTCTGCCCAAAATGAGGTGGCAAAACGCCACCCCATCCGCCAATCACAGAAAGGAGTGACACGAAATGCCCTGTCCGCACAACGAAATTTCTATTGTGCAGCGCAGCCAACAGCAGTCTGCGATTGCCGCCGCTGCTTACCAGAGCGGCGAAAAGCTGTTCTGTGAATACGACCAGCAAGTGAAGCACTACCCGGAAAAGCGTGGTATCGTCCACAATGAAATCCTGCTTCCGGCAAACGCCCCGCCGGAGTATGCAGACCGCAATACCTTATGGAACGCCGCCGAAGCGGTGGAGAAGCAATGGAACTCCCAGCTTGCAAGGCGGTGGGTGCTTACCATCCCAAGAGAGATACCACCCGACCAGTATGCTGTCCTTGTCCGGGAATTTTGTGAGCAGCAGTTTGTTTCCAAAGGCATGATTGCTGACTTTGCCATCCATGACCCCCATCCGCCGGGACACAATCCCCACGCCCATGTCCTGCTCACTATGAGGGCAATGGACGAACATGGGAAATGGCTTCCCAAGAGCCGCAAGGTTTATGACCTTGACGAGAATGGGGAACGGATCAAGCTTCCGTCCGGCAGATGGAAAAGCCACAAGGAGGATACGGTTGACTGGAACGACCAGAAGTATTGTGAAATCTGGCGGCATGAATGGGAGGTCATCCAGAACCGCTATCTGGAAGCCAATGACCGCCCGGAGCGTGTGGACTTGCGTTCCTATGCCAGACAGGGGCTTGATATAGTCCCTACTGTCCATGAGGGAGCTGCTGTCCGGCAGATGGAAAAGCGTGGTATCCAGACGAATATCGGCAACCTGAACCGGGAAATCAGAGCCGCCAACAATCTGATGAAGTCTATCCGGCAGCTTATCCAAAACCTCAAAGGCTGGATTACCGAGCTGGGAGAAAAACGGAAGGAGCTGCTTGCACAAAAAGCGGCGGAGGAAGCAACATTTCTTCCCAATCTTTTGATGAAATATATGGAAATACGAAAGGAAGAACGGAAGGACTGGACAAGGGCTGGACAGAACCGGGGGACTTCGCAGGACTTAAAGGCAGTCAGCGAAGCCCTGTCCTATCTCCGGCAAAAGGGGCTTTCCACTGTGGAGGACTTAGAAGCATTTCTGGAATCTTCCGGGAAATCAGCCGCCGATTACCGCAATCAGATGAAGCCAAAGGAAGCCCGCAGCAAAGTGATTGACAGGATTCTTGCCAGCCGGACAGACTGCAAGGAATGTAAGCCTGTCTATGAAAGTACCAGAAGATATTTTTCAAGAAAACAAAGGAAACATTCAAGCAGGAACACTCGGAGGTTGCCCGGTATGAGAAAGCCGCCGCCTACCTTGCCAAGCACCCGGACGATAAGGACAGCACCCAAAAGGAGCTGCAACAGGAGCAGGAAAAACTTCTCAGCGAAATCGCAGAGCTGAAAGTACCGCTGACAGAGGTGCAGGAGGATTTGAAGAAGCTGCGGGATATCCGCTACTGGGTACAGAAAGCCACCCCCGGCACAGAGGAAAGCAAAGAGCCGCCCAAGAAGCAGCCCATCAAGGAAGTCTTGCAGGATAAGGCAGACGAGAAAAAAGCACAAAGAACTGCCCAGGAACAGACGAAACACAGACAACAGGATATGGAACTTTAACAGGCACTTGCCATTTTCAATCAGAGAATGTCAGGTGCTTTTCTTTTTTCAAGGAGGGATAGATTTGAATGTATTTGAAGCTGTGAAGCAGGCCGTCACAACAAGACAGGCTGCGGAGCATTATGGAATCCATGTAGGTCGAACGGGATGGCTTGCTGCCCGTTCCATAACGATAAAACCCCAAGCATGAAGCTGGATCGGCGTTACCACTGCTTCGGCTGCGGTGCGGATGGGGATGTGATTGATTTTGCCGCCGCCCTGTATGGGCTGAGAAAGAAAGAAGCCGCCGTACAGCTGGCACAGGACTTCGGGCTTTCCTATGAGGACTGGAAACCGCCGGGAAAGGAAAAAAAGCCAAAGCCCCGGCAGAAATCCCCGGAGGAACAGTTTCAGGAAGCAAAGAACCGCTGCTTCCGTATTCTTGCCGATTATCTCCATCTGCTTCGGGCATGGAGAACGGACTACGCCCCACACTCCCCGGAGGAAGCCTTTCATCCCCGGTTTATAGAAGCCTTACAGAAGCAAGACCAAGTGGAGTATCTGCTGGATGTGCTGCTGTTCGGGGAAACAGAGGAAAAAGCGGCTTTGATTACGGACTACGGAAAGGATGTGATACAGCTTGAACAGCGAATGGCAGAGCTTGCCGCCGCAGACGCAGCAAGAACTAAAAAACACCATGAACGCCATGCAGCCACCCCAGAGCATTGAGGAAATCAAGGAGGGGCTGGAAACTACCGAGAAAGGCGGTGTCCGTCAGAGCATACGGAACTGCCTGACTGTATTCCAGCGTGACCCGCTGCTTTCCGGGGCTATCGCATACAACATCCTGACTGACCGCAAGGACATCATAAAGCCCATCGGCTTCCACAGGGAAAGCACCGCCCTGA
>NZ_QUHY01000065.1:0-3720 GCF_003479865.1 Blautia sp. AM47-4 | reverse complement strand
CTCGTCGGCGTAAAGACGGCCCAGCCCTTCATCATCGGAAATATCCGGGTAAAAGCGGTAAAGGTCAAGGTTCTGCGTCAGGTTTATCAAATCCTTCACGCTCCTTGTGTGGTTTCCCAAGACAAGAGCGGCTTCAAAGGTTTCCAGTCCGCCCTTATCCCGTACTTCCAGCAGGGCGTGGCCCAGCTCGTTCAGCTCGTCGATGTTCTCACATTCGTAGAGATAATCGTAGAGCCCCAGCACATCACTGTCAAAGCTGGTAAAGAACACTTCGCTGTACCGTTTCCCGTCTATCCCGATTTTGGCAAGGGCGGCCTGCAACTCCTGTGTCGTCATGGGGAAATGTACCGTTGTCCCTACCTCAATCCCCATTAAGGGGTATAGGGCTGTATTGGTTATATAGGCTTCAAACATGGGCTCATTCCTCCTTTCCGGCCCGGTCAGCCAGCACCTCATAAATCCCGGCCATAATGTAATCGGCGCAAGGGAGGGCAATCGCATTTCCCAGCGCCTTGTAGCGTTGCAGAGGCCGGATCTCCACGCCGTCCACCCCGTACTTTGTCCAGCCCTCTGGCAGCCCCATCAGCCGTTCGCTTTCCGTTTCCGTCAGAAAACGGATACAGCCGCCCTCCGGGTCGCCCTCATACCAGAAGGCAAAGGGCGTTACATCACTGGCTAAAAGAGTGGGAAAAGGGTCAGTTGGTAATCCGAAGCTGTTTCGGAAGGCCGTTTCTTCCTGCCTTTTTGCCGCTCCCCGCATACGGAAGCACTGAAAGGGGTGGATGACTGGTATCTGCCGCCCTGTTTCAAAAGAAGCTGTTCGATCTCCTTCGGCGGCGGCCCACCCGCCCTCTCCGCAAGGCGGAGGAAGTGGGAGCATTGGACGGGGCTTAAATAGTATGTCTGCGGCACGTCTGCCTCCAAAATCCGCCACGACGAAAATCCGCTGCCTTCGTGCCAGCCTTCGGGAGCCTGCCCAATACTGGGCGTCCATGAGTCGCCAGCACACATCAGGCGTTCCCCCTCGCACCATTCCGGCGTTTCCCCATCTTCCCGAAGGAGGCATTGGAACTTCGGTGTCCGAGAAGGCGGATAAGACGGCTCTAAAGTCCATCCGGTCATTTGTAGAAAACGCTCCCATGACGTTTTCCCAAACAGCGATAGCTGGATATAGGTTATCAGTAGCATCCCTCATTTCCTGTATGATACGAAACGCCTGATAGAACAGGCTTGATTTTGCCCCGGCAAGGCCGGAGCGGTTGCCGATCAGAGAAAGGTTCTGACAGGGGGAACCGAAGGTAATTATATGGACAGGTGGGATTTTCCCGCCGTCCACCTTCGTAATATCCCCCAAATGCACCATGTCGGGAAAGTGCCTTTTGGTTATGGAGATGGGCGCTTTTTCAATCTCACTGGCCCATACCGGACGGATACCGCACCGGGAAGCAGCCAGAGGGAACACGCCAATCCCGTCGAAAAGGCTTCCCAGCTTAATGTCCGGCATGGCCCGGGGTGCCATGTCCCTTCACGGCAAGCACCCCTTCCAGTGTGGTCGCCGCAATGCCCAGCCGCCCGGCAACCGCAATATCATTTTTTACATCCTCGTCCACAGCGCTGCCGCAGACAATCAGGGTGTGGGAGCGCCGCAGCATATCCCGGCGCATATCAATCCCGGCCTTGTGTTCCTCGGGAACGCTGTCATTCAAAAACAGCGGCAGATACAAGAGCGGGCAGATCGGGGAAAAGCCCGCCTCATAAGCAAGACGGCAGTAGTGGGCCGCCAGCTCCATATCAACATCCGGCTCGCCGCTCCATGCGGCGGTCAGGTATGCTAAAGGTCGTTTCATTGGTTGAGCCTCCATTTCTGTTTTGGTTTAGGGAAAAGCAAGAGTTCGCCCAACCCCTCCGCCCCTTCCCCCGGGAAGGGGAACGGCTCTGGAGAATTTATATCCCCGTCGCTTGACCGGGAAAAAGCATAACCGGGAGAAATCCGTCAAGGGTGCCTCTGGCACCGCCTGCGGCGGCGCTGCCCTTGACTGATTTTCCCGGCTATGCTACGGAATAACTGGCGACGGGGGAATAATTTATATCTCCAGAGCTTCGGGGCGCGGGGCAGAGCCGCAATCCTCGGGCCATGCTGACCCGAAGTTTGGGCTTACTTTTCCTGTTCGGTTTTCTTCTCCGGCTTTTCATGTTCCTTCTGCTGACCCTTCCAGTCGTCCAGCAGCTTGATGATCTGGTCCTTCATTTCCCTCGGCGTAGTTTCCTTGCCGAAATACTTGCTCAGTTCCGCACCTGTCAAAATCACTTTGTCTACCTCCTTTTTGTCCTCCATCATAATGCCGTCGATCACATCCCCGTTGAGCAGCTTCTTTTCGTCCAGCTCACGCATACGCTTTGCCTGCGCCTGTGAAGGCGAGGACTGCTGGCTGTCAATGGCGACGGCGATATAGTTCTGGTTCTTCTTGCCGATATAGGAAAGCTCCACCGCCGTAGTAAAGCCCAGCTTTTTTTCATCCATCAGCTTCATCAGGTCGGGAACCAGCTCATTGAGCCGGATATACCGCTGCACCTGCTTGACCGCCATCTTATTGCGCTCGGCTACAATTTCGTTGGAGCGTTTTCCTGCGTCCTTCGGGTCAATCTGGCCCGAAGTGCGGGAGCCCTGGTGCTTGATGGCCTCAAGCTGCATTTTCAAGGCTTTGGCCCGCTCACTGGGAAGGATTTCTTCACGCTGGTTGAGATTGTCCTCGACCATCTGCGTGATGGCTTCATCGTCCGTCAGATTGCGAACAATACAGGGCATATCCGCATATCCGGCAAGCTCGCTGGCCTTCTGGCGGCGGTGGCCGGACACGATCTCATAGCCGCCATCCTCACGGGGACGGACGATAGCAGGCTGGGTAACGCCCTTGTCCTTGACGCTGGACACCATAGCCCGCATTTCTTCATCGTCTCGGACTTCAAAGGGATGGTTCTTGAAGGCGTGGAGCTCGTTCAGCTTGATATAGACGATCTGCTCCTTGCCCCGGCGTGGAGCATCCTTTGGCTTTTCGGGTCCTTTCGGAGCGGGAGCGGCCTGTATCGTTGGAGCCGTTTTTTTCTCCGGTTCCTTTTTGACCGCCTTTTCCGGTTTCTGTGCGGGAGCTTTGGACTTCGGGGCTGCGTCCTTGTCCTTATTTGCTTTCGGGGGACGGCCCCGGCGCTTCGGCTGTTCCGGCTCTTTGGGTTTTTCCTCTGCTTTTTTCGGAGCCTCCGGCTGCTTTTCCGGTTTCTCCGCTTTTGCCGGGTCAGGCTTTTCCACGCCGGGAGCTGCCGCCCGTTCCTCGACTTTCTTTTCCTTCATAATTTCAGCGAAGTTATAGACAGAAACCTGTGGGTTCTTTACCTCTGGTTCCGTCTTTTTTTCCGGCTCCGGGGAAACGGAAACCTTCTCTGGCTCTTTTGGGGGAGCGGGAGGCGTTTCCTTGCCCGGCCCGCTATCCGTTACCGGCTGTTCCGGCGTTTTTGTGGTTTTATCATCTGCCATAAGCATTTACCTCCTGTTTTTTGGCATGAAAAAAGGGGCTCAACTTTTCAGTCAAGCCCCCGTGGGAAGTTCCTCCTTTCTCCGCCATGATACAAAAATACCGCCCGTAGTCTCGTTTGGGCGGTACTTTGTGTAAGATTGGCAGTCCATTATTAAGTTTTTTATTATGTTCCCTTTGTACACCGTTGCAA
>NZ_QUHY01000064.1:0-4030 GCF_003479865.1 Blautia sp. AM47-4 | reverse complement strand
ACGGAATGAAGTACACAGAACTTAAAGAACATCTTGTAAAGGACGGCGAAATTATCAAGGAACAGTTGAGGACAAGAAAATATAAACCTCAACCAGTACGAAGAGTGGAGATACCAAAGCCAGACGGTGGTGTCAGAAACCTGGGAGTACCAACAGTAACAGACAGATTCATACAACAAGCCATTGCACAGGTCTTAACACCAATCTATGAGGAACAGTTCCATGACCATAGCTACGGATTCAGACCGAATAGATGTGCACAGCAAGCAATCCTGACAGCACTTGATCATGGAACAAGTGAAGCTGTGTTACAGGCAGGTGTCGGACATTTTTGGGGTACATCTCTTCCAGTTGGTGGAGAAAGTACACATACAGTTCTGACCGGACATAGAGTCTTCCGACAAAAACACTATTTACCAATATAGATAAACTGGAAGTAGGGGATATTTTTTACATTAAAGTCTTAGATGAAACCCTGGCATATCAGATTGATCAGATATTAACGGTTTTGCCACAAGAGACAGATAGCTTGTCCATTGAACCAGGTAAGGATTATGCAACACTTGTTACGTGTACACCATTTGCAATCAACACACACAGACTTTTGGTTCGAGGAGAGAGAATACCTTATGAAGAGGCAACAAAGCAAGAGCCTGATACAAATATAAAACCAGAGTTATCTTTTACTGCTAAAGTGCTGATTGTAACAATTATAGTGATTTTTATAGGGCTGATGATAGCTGTAATTTATAGTATACGAGATAGAAAAAGGAGGAAAGCAAGGTGCGAAAGAAGATAAGAAGTATTCACATTATTTTATTCGTTATGCTTTTTCTTGTCGGTAATTTTATAGATATTTCAACAATCCATGCTGAAGCAGGAAGCAGAACAGGAAAACCAGATAAGCCAAATACTATTCAGAAAATAATAAATACGGTAAAAACCGGAGATACAACAAATATAGTTGCATGGTTTTTAATAGCGATTGTTAGTCTTGGTTTGATTGTAGGATTATATAAAAAGAGAAAAATGAAGTAGCCATTATTTAAAGAAAACTGATCCATTGCGGTGGAATCAGTTTTCTTGTGTTATACGGTTTAAAACGTTTCTGATATTAGTGTTGAAGTGGTGGTGCAACGGTACGATTGATATCGTTGTTTGATATATGAGGAGCATTGAGTAGTACTGTGAAATTCTGCTGGATGATATCTAGTGTTTTCTGTTTTTTCTGCAATTCCTGTTTTTCTCGGACAGTAGCAGCTTGTTCAGATTCAAGATGTTCAATCCGCTTCTGAATTTTATTAGAGCTTGGGATTTTGGTAATACCGAGATCTTGCAGCTCTTTTTTTAGTGAATCGTGGAGCTGGTATTCTGCCTGATGCTTGGTACGGTAAGCTTTTGGATTTTTTGCAGATTTGCAATCTTCAATCACTTTACGGCAGAGCCGGTAAGAATCGCAGTGTTTTTGAATGACTTTCTGTGTACGCAGCTCACTGGTGATTTGAGCTATTCTCTGATCAGTCGCTTTAACAGAAGAAGCAATGAATCCGGAAGAAGATATAACTAATACTATTATGTATAAGGGTAATAGAAATTTTCTGATGCAATTTTTAGTAACAAGTTGCAAAAAAATGAAGGTGTATTATGTTGGTGACTCCCAGAATCGGGAAATGATTTTAGATAAATTCAGATTAGCTCTTTTAAATGAAGAGTATATTATTTCCACGGATATTCAGGAAATATTAGGACGTGGTTCTGTCTTGTCATTCCGGCAATCATTGCTGTATAAATTTTCTAAATCAAAGTTAGAGAAAATGTCTGCATAAAACAAATTCGTTTTACGCAGACGTTTTTTAGCTAGCGGGGAAAAATCAACCCAACTCTGCCCCAAGTTCATACCTCCAATACTCCGCGGCCTCATACTCTCTGGGTTCTGAGAGTACCGGTACGGTAAAGAGTTCAACCGGAACACCGAGTGTTGATGCGAAGAGTTTCATAAGATCCTCTTTCGGTGTTCGGACATCGCTTTCGTACTGAGCAATCCGGACATCGGCACAGCTGTCGGGAAAGCCAACAGCCATGCCAAGTTCTTTCTGAGTAAGATGATTTTTCTGTCTTAAGTGTTTTAATTTTCTTCCAAATGTAATCATAGTATTATTCTCCTGTACTTCCAAATGCCCCAGTTCCTCGTCCTTCACCAAGGTCCAGGACAAAGTCTGCGATCACGACTGGTGTGATTACCAGCTGACCGACGCGTGTGTCTTTATGAATGGTCTGAGAAGATGTGCTCACGTTACTGATAATGGCATGGATCTCACCACGGTAAGATAGCTGTTTCAATGTGATCCATAGGCCTGTTCCTCCTTTACCAGAGCTTTTAAAAGAATCAGATAATTGATGCAGTCTGTGATCTTTTCATCCCACTGTTCCATGTCAAAATGTAACAGAGTGGAATAACACATATCGTAAAGGGATACGACATGTTTCGACATCATACCGGCCAGTGCTGCTTTTGGATCGCAGTTTTGTAAAGCGGCAGCAATCTTGAATGCACTGAGGCGGTCAATATTGTCACCGGTATATTCTTTCTTTTTATGTGCCAGGATATCAGCACATTTCCTCATTTGAAGTTCAAATACAACATTAAATTCTTCTTGTGTCATGTAATAGTTCCTCCTTCGTTTTGTGATAGTTATCGTTCGAGATCTTTGGTTTTTGATCTCGCTGCTTCTGGAATCTGCATCTGAAGAATGGCATCAACATTCTGATCGGCAGTATCCAGATCTTTTAATTTTTCTTTCAAGCTGCTTATTGCTTCTTCTTCGGAAGCTATCTGCTGTTGCAGTTTTTCTTTTTGCAAAACACAAAACTCTGGATGAAATGCTGCAAGAGTGGAAAGGGGCAAGCCAGTTTATTATTGTCATGGATACTTGGTTCGAAAGATTGATGACAGAATAATAGATGCTGTGATAGAATGAAGAAAACGATTTGAAGTGCAAATCGAAGTTTGGAGAATTGAGAAAATCTGAATTTATAAAGGAGAATATTGATGAAACTATTTTTATGTTCGCATTTTTCAAGTGTAGGAAGTCTGATAAAGGAAGAAATTGAAAATAAGAAAGTCGCATTTATTCCAACAGCTTCGCTGCGTGAAGGCTACACCGGTTATGTCGGCTCGGCTCGAAAATTATTCAAAAAGTTGGGAGCAATCGTAACTGAAATTGATATTTCAACGGAGGCTTATTCAACGATACAGTCTGTTTTTGAAGATGCAGATGTGATATATTTTACCGGCGGAAATTCTTTTTTTCTTATGGACCGGCTCCGTAAAACGGGAACTGATGGGCTGCTGAAAAAGGAATTGGCAAATGGAAAATTGATGATCGGCGAGTCGGCAGGCGCAATTATATGCGCTCCAAGCATCCAATATATCCAGCAAATGGATGAAAAGCCGGAGGACTACTCACAAGAAGATGATGCAGGGCTTGATTTGATTGATTTCTATGTTCTTCCGCATTATCTTATAGCACCATTTAAGAAAGTTACCGAGAAAATAATGACTGAGTTTTCGGATTTGAATCTATGCCCAATTAACAACTGTCAGGGAATTGTAATTGACGGTGACGGTTCAAAGGTTATTTGCAAAGACTAATTTGAAAATTCAAGTTTGGAGAATTGAAAAAAACGGAATTTACCTATTAAGATATATAAACTGTTGACAATAAAGCTCCTATATAGTATGTTTTTAATAAACTACTATATAGGAGCTTTTGCATGGAAATGAATGGAGGATTTCTTGTTACTAAAATAAAACAGCTTGGAGACCGGATTTTCGAGAAGATTCTCAGTGAAAAGAATATTGATGCATTTAATGGAGCCCAGGGGCGTATTCTTTATGTGCTGTGGCAGAAGGATGGTATTTCAATCAGGTCACTCTCGACTAAATGCGGATTAGCGATAACATCTCTTACTACGATGCTGGAAAGAATGGAAAATCAAGGGCTGATAAGCCGTGTTCAGTCTGAAACGG
>NZ_QUHY01000063.1:0-4374 GCF_003479865.1 Blautia sp. AM47-4 | reverse complement strand
GCACCGGATATTTCCGCTGTACCAAACGGACGGAAAACAAAGGCTGTCCGGGCTGCGGGAAAATCCGCAAAGAAGAATTTGAGCAATTCATTTTCTCGGCCATGCAGGAGAAGTTCAAGGACTTTCAGATACTCCACGGCAGGGAGGAAAAAGTCAATCCGAAGCTGACCGCCTATCAAGTGGAGCTGGCACAGGTGGAGGCAGAAATTGAAAAGCTGCTGGATATGCTGACCGGAGCCAATGCGACCTTGCTTGCCTACGCCAACAAAAAAATTGAAGAACTGGACACCCGACGCCAGACCATTTCAAAGGCAATCGCCGAATTGAGCGTTGAAACCATATCTCCCCAGCAGATAAAGAAGTTATCCTATTATCTCGACAACTGGGACAGCATAGATTTTGACGACAAAAGAAAAGCCGCCGATGGTTTGATCTCTACGATCAAGGCCACCAGCGACCGTATTCAGATAGAGTGGAAAATCTGACATTTCCGCTCTATCGCCCCTCATTTCTATTTTATCTTGTTTGTACCCCTTGTACACCGATGTTTCTATTTCTTCATAATCCTCCATCAGCACTTGATTCATTCTGACATATTGCCCATTATTGCTCGGTTGTACTTTAAGCCCTATATAGCCATTATATTTATTCCATTTTCCACAGAATGCGATTATTTTCTGATATAATTCAGTTTCTTGCAAAAACACAGTCCGCTGAAGCAGATCTTTTAAAGCTATATCAAATTTGTCTGACAATATAAGATATTCTGTTTTTATACCTACAAAAGGATCTTCCAACAAAAAATCCAGAATTTTATACCTCAATATCAACTCTACAAAATCATGCCGAATTATGTCTAAACTGCTATAAGCAATATCAAATTGATCTTGGATTCCATCCGTATTGATAAACGGATAATAACGTTGCAGTATTCGTGCATCAGACTTCAAAAATGCACTGATCTCCTCCCAGTAGACTACTTCAACAGAAAACAAATTATGGCTTTGCCGATATTGATTTTTTTCGAGCACATACTTTTGAATCTCTCCATCCGTCTTAGCGCCAATCGCAATTATGAAATGAGAAATCTCCGGTTTAAACTCCTCTGCGCCCTGAATCCACTGATCTATCATCGAAATTGAAACAGACATATCTTGATAATTCTTACACTGAATTGCCACCACCCCATTGGAGCCTGTACTAACAACATCAACGCCATACTGTTTCTGCCCAGGTCGTGCAAATAAGCATGCCATTCCTGGATATATGCAATTACAGTAATCCCTCATCAATTGTTCAAACTCTCTCGCATCCTGAGGCGGTGTTAATTGAAATGAAGCTAATGACGGCACAATATCAACTCCTTTGTTTTACATTCGTCTATTGCTCAGCCTGTTTTTAAGTAAACGATGAAAAACTATCCATTGAAATTTTACACATTTTAGGCTGCCAGAATTAATACAGCAATTCCCACCAATCCTATAAAATCCACATACCATGCATTCTTAAAACACTTATATTTTTGAACAATAATTTTAGCATTGTATGTTATTTCATCCGCATAATCTATTTCTCTTTTTAAAAGCTCATCTTCCGTTTTCACTGTATCTTGATACTTTTTGTATAGAGCTATTAAATAACTTTCTTTCGAATACTTTGCAATGTCTTCATAAAAAAGCAAATTATCATTTTCTTTTATAACGCCTGTTTCTTCTTTACATTTTCCCTTATCAGGCTTAAACGATTTTAAAGCTATGATTGTTGATATTACTATTGCAAGATTCACACCATAAAATAATATGTTCTTACCAGCATTCTCTGTACTCCCCCATGTTACTGCTAACATTGCTATATTAAACGCCATCAATGCAGCGTTTTTTGCTTCTGCAAAATTTAACCAACTATTAACATTCGAAAATATTGTTTCCAACATCTCTACTATAGAATTATCATTCATCTGTATTTCCATACATCTCCTCCATTTTTGCAAATGCCAGCTTTAATGTGTTTTTAAAATCTTTAACAGTGTCTTCCTTAAAGGTATCAACTTCTTCTCTCGAAATCCAGCGCACTTCGGAATGTTTTTCATTTTCTTTAAAATCGCTTTTCTTATACGTTTCGACTACTTCAGCTAATGAAATGACTCCCTTATCTTTTCCTTGTTCACTTTCCACTTCATACAATGCCAACGGTATCGGCTGCTTATCTTCTCTTTCTTCATCACAAACAACTTTTATCTTAACCCCGAAATCATTATAATATTCCTGCTCAATCTGTTCATTTAAGGATCTTTCTAAAACCGCTTTTGCACACCCAAATTCCCACTTATCTGGGTATTTTTCTCTTTTACTTGATCGTTTCATTATTAATATTTTCTTCGTAGATTTATCATAGCATACCGCCACACAATGAAGTCTCAAGAAAAATTTGGGTTCTAACAAATTTCCTTTTGCCGTTTGTGTTGTCGGTGAATCTTCTATAATTTTATCCATTTTTACAAATTTATGTATCAAATTCTGATCAGACAAAATTTTATTTAATGCATTATAAACATTATAATACATCTCTTTTTTTAATACTGAATTTTCTCTGTTAGAAAAATACTCTTTTGTTAATTCATTTTCTTCTGTCTCATCATAAAAAAAACTGTCCTCAAACTGTATGTTTTCAGCATATTTGGGATCGTGATACCAAATAATAGGATATAATCTATTCTGCCAAATTCCTCTCAAAGTTTTGTATGTAATGATATGTATATTTTTCAAATAGTCTGTATCCTTTGCTAAGATGTACGCAAGTTCAAAACTTATAACCATTCTTCTATTTTCAGTCTCTTTTTTTATTCTGAATCCAGCATCAATGTCATTTCCCAGAAATTCAATAAGCCCATACCCTTCTCTTAATTTGTATCTTTCCAGCAAATTATCATATCGTTCTATTTGTTGTACATTTTCACCCACAATTGCAATCCATGCAGCTGCTTTTAGCGAAATAACATTTTGCATTTTCATTAAAAGCTTCTTATCATTATCGATTTCCAATTCATCAAAAAATTGACCATTTTTTAACTTAAGTACAAAAATATTAAGGATCTCAAATATTTTATCTGTATATACGAAAAAATCCTTGTTTTCTTTTATCGGGATTATGAAAACTATTTCATCCCCTAAAACTCTCCACATCTCTGCACCTGGCATAAGTTTCATTACGCTTGCTTGTATTTCTTTAAATAAAGAAATAATCACATTATACCATCCTGTGTAGTTGATTGTTTTATACAACGATGAATTTACGATATCAAACGAAAAGAATAGCTCAACTGTTCGTCGAGCTATTTCCATTTTTTTCGTTTCATTCAGTTCCTGTATTAATTCTCTATATCTGCTTAATCTCTGAGTTTGATCTACCATCTTAAATACCCCAAAAATTTTCCTCTATTCGCTGCCGCTTCTATCGATACGTTAAAATATTCTGCTATTTTAGATGTATCAACCATATTTCCCTCTGCCACTTTGTTTAATACAGCAAGATATTCTGTCGCCGGCATTAAAAAAGCTGCCGCAAACTCATTTGCTTGATATTCCTTTTCTGAATTTCCAATTCGATGATAAATATTATTCTCCTGTTTTTCCCACAATTCATTATTGGTTCGATAACCCATGTGAAGAAAAAGATGGCCTAATTCATGTGCTATTGTAAAACGTTCTCTTTTTTCATCTTGAAAAGGAGATACAATAATTTTAAATCCATTTCCTTCTTTCTCAACGGCACCATCAGAAAAAAAAGCTTCCTTCTGGATAGTACCACCTAGCTTTTCAACAATTTCATCAATATTTCCAATTGGTACAGATATATTGTACGCACTCAATACATCTTCCGCTAATGAATTAATCATTCTTCTAGTAGAATTATCCATTGTCACTTTTCCTTTCCTCTATAATGTCAATATATTATAACACAGTTTCTTTTATATATTCAATACCACTTATTCTTATATATAATTTTTTTACGACTATAGCATTTCCATAAATTAGTGCATATATCCACACGCATGGAACCACCCCTCACAATCCGTATGCCTTATCATTTCCAGAGCTTTTTTTACAGCTTCAGGCAGCTCAGAAGCGACACGTACTTTTTGTTTTCTAAGAATCGCTTTCATTTTTGACCACATTTTCTCTATTGGGTTCAGGTCTGGACTGTACGGTGGTAGATAAGCATAGTGAATTCCTGCTTTATCCAGATATGATCTGAATACCTATAAAGTAAGCGCAAAATATTGCTACGTTACTCATGAATTACGCTTGCACCAAAATGATAGATGCAAGCGTTTTACTCTATTTTAGTTTTGACAGTTCGTTTTCGCAGTCTCGC
>NZ_QUHY01000062.1:0-4456 GCF_003479865.1 Blautia sp. AM47-4 | reverse complement strand
ACGATTTCCAGAAGCAGAAGTGTGTGGGGACCATATGAGGGCAATCCCAATAACCCTATTCTGACGCATCGTCATCTGGGAATGATTATCCCATCACTGCTGTGGGTCATGGTGATCTGGTGGACGATGGCATGGAACTGGTATGTGGTTATGCTGGGTTCCAGAAAATGCGAAGGCTATGTAAATACAGGTCGCGATACATTTCTTGCGAAAGTGACATGGGAAGATGGATGGCCTGTTGTGAATCCGGGAGTCGGTATGCTGGAGTCGGTAGTCGAACTTCCGGGAGATGGGGCAGAAATGAAACCTGAAAGCCAGGTATACCATTTCTTCGAGAAGAAACTCCCGATGGAATGCATGACTCTTCGGAAGCCTCTTTGGGAAAAATACGATCTTTTCCAGAGAAGTGGATATCTGAGACTTCCGACTTTGCCGCAGACATTAAATGAAACATCCTGTCCTGCTTTCGTTGCTGTAAGACAGAAGGAATATCTGTATCTTGCATCTGCGGGAATAGAGTTTTCCCCCTGTGTAAATGGGGAGGAAGCTGGTCTTGCCATTCTGTGTGATGAGACACATCATGTTCGGTTTACCAAAATGATGTGTGACGGTAAGGTGCAGCTGTTACTCAATCGTCGTCTGGGTGACAAAGAAGAAAAACTGGCGGCTGAAGAAATCGAAGATGGATTTGTAACTCTGGAAATCAGAGGCAGAGGACAGAAGACAGATTTCTACTATAAAGTTCAGGGAAAAGAAAAGATGCTGCTTGTTTCTGATGTGGATATGACAGGATTGAGTACTGAACTGGCGGGCGGTTTTACAGGTTGCTGCCTGGGAATGTATGCATCCTCCAATGGTGAAATTTCAGAAAATCATGCGGACTTTGCATGGATGGCTATTGAAAACCAGTAAGAGTATCCGTTATAATAATTAAAGATTCTAAGCTGTGTACTCGGAAATTCCAGCGGAATTTCTGGGTACTATTATCTTGAAAAGGTGTCATGTTATGCAAAGCATGGTGCACCCCTCATAGCAGATACACCGAAGCATACTTTAATTTCTAAGAAGGGAAACGGATATATGAGAAAGTACTGGAAACAATGTACACTTTTATGCTGCGTCGTAGCTCTGGCGGGAACAGCATTTTGGCAAATAGGAAATAGGAAAAAGCCGGAGATTAGAAAATATTCGGCTTTTTTTTCTGTTCTAGGACAGGAGATTGATGAGGATAATGAGATAAAAAAGAAAATCGCGGAACTGACAGGAGCAGAATGTGAAGAGATATGGCTGGTAGGACAGACTTCCGACCAGGCTATTGCTTCCTATATTGCCGGAGGAGAGTATCCAGATTTTATTTCCGGCAATATTGATTTATATGAAGCAAATGCTTTGATTCCGGTTGATGAGTATTGGGATGAATACCCGAATCTGCGCAGTTATTTTACTGATAGTCAGTGGGAACTGTTAAAACAGGAGGATGGGCATATTTACTGGATCCCCCAGTTTGGGAATCAAAAAAATCCATCAGAAGATATTCTGCATAATGGCGAAGCATTCTGGATACAGACAAGAGTATTAAAATGGGCGAAGTATCCAGAAATACGTACGTTGGAAGAATACTTTAATCTTATTGAGGCTTATGTGGACGCTCATCCTTTGGATGACCTTGTACCATATACTGTTCTTTGTGATGACTGGCGATATTTTTGTCTGGAAAATGTGCCGCAGTTTTTAGATGGCTATCCTAATGATGGCTGCTGCATTGTGAATCCAAATACATTGAAAGTGGAGGATTATAATACCACAGCAACGGCAAGAAAATATTACCGGATATTAAATGAAGAATTTCAGAAAGGAATTCTTGATCCAGAGTTCTACACACAGACTTATAGTGAGTATCTGGAAAAACTTGCTACCGGACGTGTTCTTGGTATGTCAGATCAGTGGTGGCAGTTTTATTATACCGTGGATGATATGTTGCGTCAGCAGGGAGAGGGAATGAATTATGTGCCTCTTCCCATTACAATCGACAGAAATGTACAAAATAAGTGGCATACCCAGAATGGAACTCAGCCAGATGTTTCAGGAGGAATATCTGTCACAGTAAGTTGTAAAGATGTAAAGGGGGCTTTTCAGTTCCTTAATGATTTGCTCAGAGAGGATATTCAGAAACTTCGTTTTTGGGGAATTGAAGGGGTAGATTATGAAGTGGACGAGAACGGATTGTTTTATCTGACCGAAGAGCAGAGAGATATGGTTGCTGATTCGCAGTATAAAAATACACATTTTTGCTCTTATGCTTATTTTCCACGATTAGAAGGAAATTATGAAGATGGAATCAATGCTTTTTCACCGGAATTTCAGCCGGAGGAATTTTATGCTGCTCTGCCGGAGGATGTGAAAGAATGTTTGTCAGCGTATGGATGTAATGACTATGTAGATATGCTGGGAAATCATGATATACCGGGAGAGTGGTTTCCCGTGTATGCCTATGCGGATATTCTGACAACGGGTTCTGAGGCAGGACTGGTATGGAAGAAAATGGATCAGGTTAAACGTGAATATCTGCCGCAGCTGGTTATGACAGAGGATTTTGATTCTATCTGGGAGAAGTATATGGAAAGTTACGAATCCGTTCATCCGGAGATATTTTTTGCAGAAATGCAGAAAGTAGTGGATGAGCGGACGGGAAACAAAAGTGAATGATGAAAAGGAGACTTATACAATGAAAGATTTTTACAATCCTTTAATTGGCATGGACTATCCGGATCCTGATCTGATACGCGTGGGGGATATCTGGTATATGATCAGTACAACCATGCACTTTATGCCGGGGGGTGAGATTCTTCGTTCTTATAATCTGACAGATTGGGAGCGTGTGGGTTACGTTTTTGATGATCTGGATCATACACCGGCACAGTGTATGGAGAATGGAGAAAATATTTACGGACAGGGTATGTGGGCAGCATCCCTGCGGTATCATAATGGTATATTCTATGTGTGCTTTGCTGCCAATGATACCCATCGCACTTATCTGTATCAGTCAGAAAATATAGAAGGGCCGTGGAAAAAACAGTATATCGAAGGATTTTACCATGACTGCTCTCTTTTGTTTGATGATGACAGAGTTTATATTGTATATGGAAATACACAGATTTATATTACAGAATTAACTGCTGATCTGAGCAGTCCGAAACCTGGAGGATTGCACAGAAAGATCATTGAGGATACAGGAAATGTGCGTCTGGGATATGAAGGAGCTCATGCATATAAAATTAACGGTAAGTATTATGTATTTCTGATTCACTGGCCCAATGGCGGAGCGGGAAGAAGAACAGAGGCATGTTTTGTTTCAGATAGTCTGGAGAGTGAGTTTATCGGACGGGATATACTGGATGATGATCGGGGATATTTCAATTGCGGTGTGGCACAGGGAGGAATTGTAGATACACCGGAAGGCGAATGGTATGCTTTCCTTTTTCAGGATTCTGGAGCGGTAGGGAGAATCCCGATTCTGGTTCCGGTAGATTTTACTCATGGATTCCCGGAATTTGGAAGTAATGGGAAAATAGTAGAACCGATTTTACTGAGGAACAGAAAACCGGAATATGTATACGAACCCCTGACTGCGAATGACAAGTTTCAGTATAAAAAGGAAGGTGGAAAAATATCGATTCATAAAGCATGGCAGTGGAATCATGTGCCAGATTATCGTCTGGTTGACTGTGATGAAAATGGAGGATTAAAACTAACTGCCGGTTCTTTGTGCCAGGATTTGTGTGAAGCACGAAATACATTAACGCAGAGAATGATCTGGCCCGGGTGCCGTGCTTCAGTTGTAATTGATGGGTCTGATTTAAACAATGGTGATTATGCTGGTATCTGTGCACTTCAGGGTTGTTATGGAATGATTGCAATAACACGTCAGGCAGATCAGTATTATCTGGTTATGCGTGCCGGGAGTCCTGCTGATGACAGTCGATATCCTGTCATCCAAAAAGGTGAAAACCTTGAGGAACATGAGAGGGTTAAGATGGATTGCCCGATTGCTCATCTGGAACTTTCTGCTGATTTTTCTGATATGAAAGATATTGTAGTTTTTCGATATTGGAGTCATGGCGAGTGGAAAAGATTAGGGAGCGTACATAAATTGTATTTCAAGCTGGACCATTTTACAGGGTGCAGAGTTGGACTGTTTTGTTATGCCTCAGAGCAAACAGGGGGAACTGCAGTGTTTCATGATTTTACATTGCAGAATTTATGTATTGACAACCGATACCAGCCTTAGTATTATCTCATCTTTGACACTTAAGTAGATTAAAACACCTCGCAAACCCAGTGTTTATGCAATGTCATTAACTTTAGCAAAGAGCAGAAATCGTAAGCATTTATAAAACTATGATTCCTGCTTTTTGTTTGTATATGGGCATACTTATCCCCTTCTCTTTGTACTCGT
>NZ_QUHY01000061.1:0-4727 GCF_003479865.1 Blautia sp. AM47-4 | reverse complement strand
GCTGTCAGTAGCAACAATGCTTGTCGCTGATCTTCCAGCGTTAATATGGTATCTCGCACATACCTCGCTTGTTATAAAGCAACCGCCCATATCCAAATCTCGCCCGTAGGCTTCATAGTCAATGTAGTTCTGTAAGCTGGGTGGAATGTCGCCAAGTGCCTGCAATTCGTCTATGTAGTAGTAGCAACGTCTGTCATGGTTTCACAGTCGGGATAATAATAAATATCGTCCTTGTGTTCCACGACTTCTTCCAGCGTCCCGTAGTGGCTGATAAATTCGTCCAGACACTCTACGATATAGTCGGGAAGTTCCTCTATCATTTCATACATCTCATTGAGTTCTTCAATGGAAACATACTCGCCAATCGCAATGGGGAAGTTGTCGGTATCATGGATTGCGTATTCCTCATACTGTTCATTCAAGCCGATTTTTTCTTTTACATCTTCCTCATCAATGGGAAACGTGAACCAAGCACCGACTAAATATCCCTCATTGTATTTGCCAAGATTAGCAATGTAAACCGCCATATCATCAATCATAACCACCACCTCATTTCCTACTCTGGCAGTTCAAAGATACCGTGTTCTGTTACTAAAAATTTCCCGTGTTCCTGCAAGTGAGAAGCATAGGCTTCAAAGTCAAAGTAATATTCTTGACAGTCCTCGGATAAATGCTTAAATGTCGGGTCGTTCATCAGCTTTTGCCTTGCAACATCTATCATGCTTTTGCAGTCAGGATAAACCGTAATCACGTTCCTGCAAATATAAAGTGCTTCTAAATTGTCATATACGGTCAGAAGTGATACATATTCTTCCTGCATATCACTTGAAAGCTGGCGGTACATAAAATCTAATTCGTTGAGCTGATACACGCTTGTATGTTCGTGAACTTCATCAGCATAAGGCAACACCTTTTCGATAATACAGTAATCCCCACTTTCTGCACCGATACCTAACTTTTCTTCAAACTCGGCAACATCTATCGGCAGGTCGAACCAGTATGATATTGTTTCTTCGTCAGTTGTTCCTCTCGTTTCCACCAGTACCCTTGTTTCCTGCATTGTTCCTCACGTCCTTTCTGTTGGTTCATCACATCTTTTAAGTTCTGGTATGAGATACCAAACACATATTTAGAAAAATCTTCTAACTGTCTTTCTTCATAGTCGGCAGGGTTCAGCCGTTTCATTTCATGCCACACCTTACGCTTGTAAGAGGGCAGGTCGGAAATGTATTCACAGCCGACTTTTGCCTGCATATCCTTAAAAATATCGTTCATTTCATCACTCCAATCTGAAATTTAGGTATGAAAAAAGCAGTCAATCCTAAGACTAACTGCTTTGTGTGTATGGATATGAAATTGTTTATCAGACATATTGTTTGAAAAATACATTTAACTTTTGCCCTAGTAGTGTTGGGTTATCTGTATTTACTTCATGTCCTGCATTTTCAATAATAGCTATTTCTGCGTTTTCTATCTGTTGTTGCAATTCTAAAGAAGCTTTTTTATTTATCTTATCCTTATCGCCACAGACAACAAGTACCGAACATGATATTTTTTTCAGTTCATGTTTAAAATTAAGTTCTGTCATAGATTTGCATAGATTGATAAAATCTGTTTTCTGAAAACCCATTTTTTCAAATGCTGAACAAGGCATAATACGGAATATCAGATTTTGCATTTTTAACAGATACTTTGGCATTTCATATTGTGTGCCTATTAACACTAATGAGTTCATTTTTTCTGGGTGTTCTATCGCATACTGCATAGCAAGAATACCACCTAAAGAAAGTCCACAAATATTTAGCGGTTCTTCAAACTGTTCACAGTATGTTTCCAATGTCCGATACAATGTATCATAACATGGTATTTTTCCAAAAAGCCAATCTGATAAATTAGGGCATAAAACTTCAAAATCATCATTGAATACTTTTACGGTATCACTCCAACTTTCAGAAGATTGTCCCAAACCGTGAAGCATTATATATTTCATTCCATCACTCCTAGATACTGTGTTTCATATCCACATTATAACATTCGCATATCAGCACCACAATAAAATTTTATGCACCGATAATCTTATTGAACAGCTCTAACAATACATCTTTCACACCGCCAGCGTTGAATACCAAACCGACAGCAATCAAGGCAACTACCAAGAAGCCGATAAGTTTTGAAAACTCACGCTTGAACCCTAAGTAGATACCGATAACCACAATCGCCATAAGCACTAAGCTCTGTGCGTTTGATAAAAACCATTGATACAAATTTTGTCCGAAATTCATTTAATTGTCCTCACTTTCTTCTAATTGTTTCATTTCATAGTCAGCTTCTTTGCCGACATTCAAAATACACATCAAGACTACGCCGATACCCATTCCCATAGATACCAGCAGGAAATCTTTTAATAATACCCACATTTTTTATCACTCCTAACTTTCCACCAAATCTTTTGCAGGGGTCGTCTGCTGTTTGATTATCATTTTATGCTTTTCTGTGAGCTTTGCCTGCTGTTCGATTGTTTCCATGTAGTCTGTACCGTTTCCTTTATCAATCTTTTTCAGCATTTTCAAGGTTGGTGCTACCTGCCTTTGTACCCAACGCAATGTGCGGTCTAAGGTGTAAGGCTCTGGCTTTGTCGTCAGCTTCAAGCTCTGTCTGTTATCGCCAATAAACCAAGCCCAGCGGTCATTGAGTTTCCATTCATTTTTTCGCTTGTCGGGTTCTTCATCAACAAACCGTACATACTGGTTGATGATAGAAAAGGCGGTCTGCTCTGCGTCATAATAGGTCAGCAAATCTCGTACTGCATAATAGGCACGTTCATTTCTAAGCCGTATCTCAAAACGGTTGATAATGTCGGCTTCTTCAAGCGGTGTCCCTAACTTGACGTACTGCTCATAGTCCTTTTCATAGATACAAAAATACACATCTGATTTCAGCGAACCAAGATAAAGGGTGCGTCCCATATATTCTCTGTCGTCCTCTCTATGCTTGATAAGCTCGCCCGACTGGTAAAACTTATAACTTCTGGACTTTCCGATATATTCCCGTTTTCTGCATTTTTCCGCAAGCTCTGGAATATCCAAAATGCCCGTATGGTCGTTGATAGCAAGGTCGATACGCTTCATCACGCCACCGTCTACGAGTGCGTCCATGAGAAAGTCATACCAGCTTCTTTGCTGTGCCAGCAGGTAACTTTCAAACTGCCTGCAACCACGCCCCTTTAACTCTAAAAGGACACCTTTTTCTTCGTCAGCCGACGTATAGATAAAGATGTCCCCTAAAGAGTAATGCTCCGTATAACTGTAATGTCCATAATCTTCATGGAGCATATAGTTGATATTCAGTTTTAATATGTCTTTGATGATATGCTGTATATCCAGCGTGGGAAAACGAATTTTCACATAATCAAACAGCATGGTAAGCGGTGCTTCTGGATTGAACCTTGCCAGTTCTTTATGCAGAGTTTCCAAAAGCTCCTTTGACGGCTTCATTTTTCCGCTTTCTATCTTATTGAGATATTCTCTTGTGATACCAGAAGCCACCGCCAGCCTGCCTTGTGAGATACCGTAAGCAATCCGTTTCTCCCGTAATTCTTTTATCCATTGTTCTTCATTCAGAACCATACCCCCAATCTGTAAAGTGTGAAGTTTTTTTAGGCGACTTCACAGCCGATTTTTGCTAGGAAACCATGCCAGAAGCCTTATGTTTCCTATGTTTTTTGTCTATTGTCTATTTGCAAACGTACCCCTCTGTTAGATACCGAGGGGTTTTATCAGCGGACGGGACAAGCCCCGTCCGCCAAGAACGGAACTTGCGGTTGAGAACCGCAAAACCCGTCCTTGTCGTCCGTGTCTGTGTCCTGCTGTGAACCTTGTATGCCCTCATAGATAACCGCAAAATCTATTCTTTCATCTGAAAGTGCTTCTTTCATTTCTTCAGACAGCCCTTTAAGAAATACATTACATTGCAGACAAGCCTTATCTAAAACTCGAAATCGAAAATAGATTATCCTGCTTTCAACGCAATGTCTACTTTCCAACCTCATTCTAAACTTATGAGGAATGTTGATTTTTTCACGAATAACATCATCAATGATTTTATCTATCCTTGAATGAAATCGCAGATTTGGATTGACAGAATAATCTAAAAAACAATCTAACATATATTTCCTGCAATCCGTTGTAAAAATATCTGTATTCAAGCACAAACAGAGGTAGTTTTTCTCTGTGGGTGCGTGATAAACATTTAATGTGTCCTTATTCAATCACATCTTCCTTTCCTTGTTGTTCTGGCATGACTTGTCTTTCTTGTGCAAGCCTGCCGATTGTTTGTAAAAAATCATGTCCTTTGGGGACTAAAGGCGTGTAAAATTCGCTTATCACGCTTGTTCCCATATCACAATAGCCACGCCCCTTGATACGCTTCTGGAAAAACTGCTTTTTCACATCTGAACCGAACAGCATACCGTAACCTAATTCGCTGATACGCCCAAGTCCCACACGGAAATTGAAGTTATCTCTGATACCGTCAGAGAAATACTTTGCGTCTGGACGCTGGCAGGCAACGATAAGGAAATAACCTGCTTGTCGTCCTAACATAACGATTTTCTTTAACTGGCTAAGCAAGCCCACGCTTTCCTTTGTCCCCAGCATTCAAAAAATGCCACATATTCATCAAAGATAAGAAAGCAGGGTGCAGTCCCAGATAGGCGTAGTTTTCGCCCG
>NZ_QUHY01000060.1:0-5022 GCF_003479865.1 Blautia sp. AM47-4 | reverse complement strand
TCCAAGCATTGTAATCAGTGCACCGATAGACCAATATTTATGTGATTTCATTCAGATACCTCCTGCCGTTTTTCTTAATCATATACCTTTTAAAAGATATATACAAACTTGAAGTTGTCTGATTAGCAATTATCTTTTGCAATTTATAACTGCATCAAAAAGAATACCAGTACACTCGAGAGTATTGTTACTGTCCCCATTATGATAAACATCATGGAAGTAAAACTTTTTGAAATTGGTCTATCAACATAACACTTTTTAGGATTGTTTGGATTATAATAAACTGTCATCTTACTGTTGATAGGCCACAACTGCTCCGCAAATTGACGCAAATTTGCAATAGCTCCAGTTTTTACATGTAGCCATCCTTTTTCATCTTCATAGACTTCTGATTTCATCGGTACAGGTACTCCTGATAGTTGCGTTGTTATAATTCCTCGAAATTTTTTCTTTGCTTTATAACAAGTTCCATTCACAAAGTACTCAACGATTGGGTACACTCTTCCATTTCCAGGAAACCCATATTGTTTAACAATACCGTCTGTCTTTTTTGTACACAATTTATTCTGTCTTTTTACAATGATATTGAAAGTAACTCCTAGTAGAACTAATATTACACCAAGACCTCCAACTGTCATCAATTCTAACCATGCAATTTGCATTTTAGCCATAGTTTCATCACCTCAACTTCCGATTTGTTACTCACATAATATCATACTTCTCCTACAATTACATCTATCTATTTTTCATTATACTTCCATTCTGCTTGCTTCCGTCACCAGCATCCGGTTGATTTTCTCCTGCATGGTTTCTTTTGCGTCTTCATTGAAGTGATAGCGAACAACATACACCGTCTGTCCGATCTTCTTTGTGAAAGTGTGTCCCTGTGTCTTTATAGTCATCATTTTTTCCATAATTATCAAATTCCTTTCTTCTATGCCCGACAGAGAGAGGTTCGTATTATCCCTGCCGGAAGTTTATCTGTAAACTGTCAACGTAATTGTCAACATGGGGGTTCAAACTTCTTATAGGATGTTTTTTCTTATCTTCCAAATACATCCCTAAAGTTTTTTGAATATCTTTGTTGACAACTGGTAAGAGCCTCAAAATCACCAGTAAATATAAGGGTTTAGCGTGTCAACAAGGATGTCAACAAGCGATCAATTTCCGGGAAAATCGACAGCTTTCCGGTGCCAAAATCAGCCTTTCTCTCTGTCGGGCAGATCAAATGGAAGTTCTAACTGCTCTGCCTTTGTCAGCTTCGTAAATCCGTCTTTATCCAGTTCGTTGACACCCTCATCCTCTGTCCCTTCCCGAATCCAGCTCCGCTGTCTGCCATAACCTTGCTTTTCAAATCTGTGAATCCCGGCTCTCTTCCAGCCTGTGATCTGGGTATCCATGATCGAGCAGATCTCATTGGTTTCAAATTTCTTTGGTTCCCGGTCAAAATGGTCAAATGCTTCTTTCCAGATCTGCACCGAGCATACATGGGTTCCTTTGTAGGCATCCAGCCATCCCTGAATCGTTCCTGCCATGGTATCTTCCTGCGTGAACTGTTTCCGATATTCCTCAATCTCTTTCTCCATCTCTTTTGAAAATTTTAACAGACTGTTTTTATTCTCCGTTGTCCAGTAGAGCACCATCGCTTCTGCCCACAACTGGTCAAAATATGCTCTTGCTTCTTCCTCATCATCAAGGATATGTTTCTCTGCCTTACTGCTGTCTATGGCAATCGGCAGGAAACGTCTTGACCCTGTACGGTCAAAGGGAATGAACTGCCTTGTGTTTGTTGATCCGGCAAAAACACACTGACGCTTCCGGTCTTCCCCATAGACTGCATATGGATCACGGTAAGAATCTTTCTGTCTGGTCAGGAATGATTTGATTTCTTCATTGTTCTTTGCACTGATCGTCGCGATCATCTCTGGCATTTCTATAATCCAGTGTCCCCGCAGATATTCATAGACTTTATTGTCGCCAAGATTGCGTAAGTCATCGGAAAACCAGTCATCCTTTAAGGCAAGGAAGCGGAAAAAAGTAGATTTTCCGGCTCCCTGCTGACCAACCAGACAGAGCATTTCATCCGCTTTGCATCCGGGACGGTAAATCCTGCTCAACGCTTCCATAAGGAAATGCTTCATTACCTCATACACAAAGTCCGAAGCATCTGCTCCCATATACCGTTGCAGGACATATCGAATCCGTTCCTGACCGTCCCATTCCAATTCTTCCAGATATTCGCAGATTGGGTGGTAAGCCCGGCTTTTTGCTTCCATCCTCATTGCTTTATCCATGCAGTTTTCACTGCGAAGACTGTAATAGCGTTCAAAAAAATAGTAATAATACGTTCTGGCATCATCATCCAGCTTGCAGATCTCATCGTTCCACCAGAGGATCTTTACAATATCAATCCGCCCAGTCAGCTTGTTGTATTTCAGGCTCTCCCGGATATACGGATCATATCTCAGTACAAGTATATAATTATCCACGGTTGCTTTGACCGTTCCTTTCTGTGTCAGCTCAAGCATATCCCGGACTTTTTTAATCTCTTCCTGGTCTACGGTTTTTAACATTTCTTGTATGGCATCTTTCTGCTCCTTTGTCACAATCTCCTTTATCTTTGTATCGCTCAATTCTCTCTACCTCCTTCCTTTTTTCATTGACCAGTGCTTCTTTCTCTGCCTGATCTCCAAACAGCAGAATATCCAGATAATAATCCACTGTGGTCAGTTCCCTTAATGCGGTCATAAACCTTTTGTCCCATCCTTCTTCTCGGTTCTTCGGTGCATACTGCACTTTCCAGTCCACCAGCAGACTCCGGTAATCCAGATATGCTCTCAGACACCGCTGATACTCTGACTGCCATTTTTCTTCCGGTGTTGGTTCCGGCTTCTTCACAGATATTGGCTTTTTTTTAAAACCATCAATCCGGTCGGCATAAATAATTCCAAAATCATCTGCCAGCTTCTGTGCTGCTTCTTTTAATCCAAGTCCAAATAACTGTGCCGTAAAATCTATCGCATCCCCGGTGCAGCCACATCCAAAGCAGTAATATCTCCGGGCAACTTTCATACTGGGTGATTTATCATTATGGAAAATGCAACAGATCATCCCACTCCTGTTAGGCTTTAACCCATACATTTCTGCAGCCTGCCGGACAGTCACATTTTGCTTTACTTCATCAAATAGTCCCATCCTGTTCTCCTTTCTTTCACTGACTTTTTCCCAATTATGGGAAGTACTTTTTCACTCAAAATAAAAAAAGCACTTTGTCCTGTCCTCTCGGAATCAACAAAATGCCCTATATCTCCAGATCACTGGAACGAGATTTTCCTTTATTCAGTTGTTTTCTCTCAGCTTCTTCTCTTTCAAGTTTTGCTACATTCAGTGCAAGCTTTTCCCGGATAGAAGGTTTCACTTCTTTTTTGATTTCTTCTACAACAGCTTTCTTTTTCTCTGGCTGTTTTAACTGACGGACGATTTTTCCAACTGCTTTTTCCATCGCATTTTCAATCTTCCGGATCAGACCGTCCAGCCTTTTTACTGCATACTCTTTTTCTTTCCGGGATGCTTTCCGTTCCGGACTCTGAATCCACTTTTTAGAATCTTCTGCCAGATAAATGTCATCCTTCCGGGTAGCCAGTACCGCTTCCCTTGCAACCTGTTCCACCGCCTTGTCATATGCTTCACTGGATACCTCATCAAGCAGTGTTTCCACATCTTCAATACGAAGCGTTAACTTTTTTAACTGCTGTTCCTGTTCTTCGATCAGATCACCCTGCCGGAAAATCCGGTCAGAATTAGAAAGGAATTTTTCTTTAAATTCATTTTCCTGCTGAACCAGCATTTCTTCCTGTTTCTGTATTTTTTGTTCATTTCCTCTGACCACGATTGACTGTTTTGCAATATCTAGGCGGTTGGCATTCACTATCTCAATCTGCTGTTCAATCGTTTCCTGTTGCTCTGCAATTTCTTCTTTCTGCTTCATGCGGATGTAGTCCTGCTTCTCCAAATACTGCCTTCCTCCATAGGACGGTTCTTCATCCAGTTCCAGTCCATGACGTTTGCAGATATCCAGAAACATCACCCGGCAGGCAGAATCAAAAACCATCTTCCTGTTATTTGTCCGGGATCGTGCTTTGTCCGGCTGTGGCAGTTCAAAGCCAAGTTGCTTTAATGCTTCTTCCTGTTTCGGTTCAATCTCCCCATATCTGTTTGTGGCATCAAATACATGACGCTCATGGATATGCGGTGTCGCTTCATCCATGTGCAGTGACCAGTCAATGATATGGACATTAGAGCCGAAACGCTCATCAAACTCTTTCTTAAATTCATCAAAGATCATGACCAGCGTTTGTGCAGAAGCATGTTCATCTATCGTTCCAAGCTGATAGATACTTTCTTCCGGGCAGGTCTTTTTACTTTTCAGGATATCCTCCACACCTTTGCACCTGTCGGGGTGTCTGGCTTTCTCATGTCTCGCATTTTGGTTCATGACATAATCGCTGTAATGCTCCACATAGTATGCAAGCTCAATCTGGTTGAAAGAAAAATTATCCTCTTTTTCCCGGTCAGCCATGGTGGTATATCCCTGATAGCAGTCCCAGTAGATATTCTGCCGGACACGTTCATTGTCGATATGCTCACTGTGTTCCGGATCAAATCTCCGGTCATTGTGAAGCGGATTGTAAACGCCGTCTTTGCCGGATCTGCCGTTATGCCTTGTCCCTTTCAATTCACATCTCTCCTTTTTTCAAGTTTTCTCCCCGAAGGGATAATGCAGCGAAGCTGCCAAAAGTCTCTGTCTCCGTTACAGACAGTACCCAGTACCATATGGCGAAACGCCATATCACTGGGCAATGGCTGCCGCCCTTAACCTGCTAAGGGCTTCGCCCCTTAACCCCAGCAAGGTACTGCCTCCCTTTGCAATCCAGGCACAAAGGACTTCCAGTCCTCTGTACTCCCGGCAGACAAAACGTAATTCCTGCCGCTGTCCCTTCGGCATGATCTCCGTTCCGTCTG